>CAIUPC010000295.1 GCA_903900905.1 uncultured Acetobacteraceae bacterium | reverse complement strand
GATGTGGTGTTCAGCGTCGCCGACAGGATTCTGGTGATGGATCGGGGCGAACTGATCGCGCAGGGACCGCCGGCGGTGATCAAAGCCGATCACCGGGTGCGGGAGGCGTATCTGGGGGTGGAGGAGGGGGGGTGATTTGATCACGGACAGCGGCCTTGAGGCTGCGTCCTGTTATACCGACCGGCGTAAAGATTGACGTACTGGCGGCTGCCCCCGGGTCATGTTGACCCACGGAGCCTGGCCTCGGGCCGGCCATCGGCCGGACCCGTGGGCGGATCATGACGATTCTATTGGCGCCGATGGGTCGATATTTCCACCGGTTGGCATTACCCTAAAAACGCCCGCAACTGCTCGATCACGAACGCCGGACGCTCCCGCACCGAGGCATGCCCGGCCATCGGCACTTCCACCGATCGGCTGCCCTTGATGGTCTCGTGCATCCAGCGCGCCGCGTCCTTGAACGGCTGGCCCTCGTTCGAGCCGCACAGGATCAATGTCGGCGCCGTGATGCGCGCGGTCTGTTCGCGGGCGTCGACGGTGGCCAGCGCCTCACAGGCCAGGCCGTAGCCTTCGCCGGAGCAGGCCTCGAAGGTCTCGCGCACGAAGCGCACGTCGGGGCCATTTTCGTCGATCGAGGGCTGGGTGAAGAAGACCTTCATCAGCATGGGGATCAGGCTGGCAACCCCGTTCTCGCGCGCGGCTTTGGCGCGCACCGGCCAGTTGGCGCGGGATTCCTCGACATAGCGCGGGGTGCAGTCGGCCAGCACCAGCCTGTCCACCGTCTCCGGGTAGGTGCCGGCGTAATGCTGGGCGATGCTGCCGCCCAGCGAGATGCCCATCAGGTGGAATTTGCTCAGACCTTCGCGCTGCGTCACGGCGTGCAGCTGCTCGGTCAGTTCCGGCACGCCGTATTGGTGGCCGGGCAGGGGCGTGTCGTGATGGCCGGGCAGGCTATAGGCGATCAGCTCATAGGTGTCCGTGAGCGGCTCCAGCACATCCCAGAAACGCCAGGACATGCCCAGACAATGGATCAGCACCAAAGGCGCGCCCTTGCCGCGGCGATGCAGTTTGATCATGCCGGGATCGAGCGGCTGGGGGTTCCAGTTGTCCATGGTCTTGGGTCCTCGTTCGTTCTATCCCGTCAGCTTAACGTGGAGCGTCCCGCGATGCCATTTCCGGCTCTCGCATTCGTCCTGGTGCGCATGTGACGACCGCCGCGGTTATCGGTGGCGGTCCGGCCGGGCTGATGGCGGCGGAGGTACTGGCCGGCGCCGGGATCCAGGTGTCCGTGTTCGACCGCATGCCCTCCTTCGGGCGCAAGCTGCTGATGGCGGGGCGGGGCGGGCTGAACCTGACGCATTCGGAGCCTTTGGAGCCCTTTCTTGATCGCTACGGCACTGCCCGGCCGTGGCTGGAACCGGCCATCCGCGCCTTCCCGCCCGAGGCGCTGATGGCATGGTGTGAGGCGCTGGGCCAACCGGTTTTCATCGGCAGCAGCGGGCGGGTGTTTCCCAAGGCCATGAAGGCCTCGCCCTTGCTGCGGGCCTGGCTGGTGCGGCTGGGATCGAT
>CAIUPC010000294.1 GCA_903900905.1 uncultured Acetobacteraceae bacterium | reverse complement strand
GCGCCTGACCGGTTCCCCGGCGGTTCAAGCTGCGGGTCCGCCGCCGCGGTCGCCGGCGGTCTGGTGGATTTCGCGTTGGGGTCCGACACCGGCGGTTCGGTCCGAATCCCCGCCAGCTATTGTGGCCTGTTCGGTATTCGCCCCACCCATGCCGCCATCAGCCTCGCGGGCGCATGCGGCCTGGCCCCCAGCCTGGACACGCCCGGCTGGTTCACGCGCTCCGCGTCCCTGCTGGCGGCCGTCGGTGACGTGCTCCTGCCGCCCAACAGCCACGGCGCGGACGGCCCGCTGCTGCGGGTCGAGGATGCCTGGGTCAATGCCCAGCCCGAAGTGGCCGAGATCCTGCATCAGGCGCTGTCCAAGATCGAAACCCTCCGCGGCCGCACCCTCGGCATCCGCCTGGTTCCGGAAGGCCTCGATACAATGTTCGATCGCTTCCGCGTCACCCAGGCCGAGGAAGCCTGGGCCACCCTCGGTACCTGGGTAGAGGCAACCAGCCCCAATTTTGGCCCCGGCGTGGCCGAACGCTTTGCCATGGCCAAGGCGACCGATGCCGCCAGCGCCGCCGAAGGGCGGGCTTTCCGCCGGGTCATGCAAGCCCGTGTCCGGCCCTTGCTCGCGGGTGGTGCCGTGCTGGTCTACCCGACCAGCCCCTGTGTCGCACCGCTGCTGACCGCCAGTCGCGCGGAACAGGATGCGGTGCGTCAGGCCACGATGGGCATCACCGCCATCGCCGGCTTCTGCGGCCTGCCCGAAGTGACGCTGCCCGTCGCCACCATCCATGGCGCACCAGTGGGCTTGTCCCTTGTCGGCGGACCGGGGCAGGATCGCGCGCTGCTGGCGCTGGCGACGGAGGCTGCGGCGATTCTGGGACTGCCCGCCTGACGGGGGTCCAACCATACGGGGAGCCTGGCGATGCACATCCGCGACGCGACTGAAGCGGACATCCCGTCCATTCAGGTCATCTACGCGCATCATGTGCTGCATGGGACCGGCACGTTCGATGAGGAACCGCCCTCCGTCGAGGATCTGCTGCATAAATTCCACCACGTCGTCGAACATGGCTGGAGCTGGCTGGTCGCCGCGGACGACACCGGCGTGCTCGGCTATGCCTATTACACCCAGTTCCGCGATCGCTCGGCCTACCGCTACTGCGTCGAGGACAGCATCTATGTCCGCGATGACGTGCGCGGGCAGGGGGTCGGCAAGGCCCTGGTCTCCGCGCTGATCGACCATGCCACCGCGCGGGGCATGCGCCAGATGATCGCGGTCATTGGCGACTCCGAAAATGTCGGCTCAATCGGGGTCCATGCCAGCCTCGGCTTCCATATGGTCGGCACCTTGCGCGCCGTCGGGGTCAAGTTCGGGCGCTGGGTCGATGTCGTGTCGATGCAACGCCCGCTCGGCCGCGGCGACGCGAATGTCCCGGACTGAATGAGACTGGACCGCCGACTGTGGTTCATGGCGGCGTACGGCTTCGTCGCCGGACTGCCGCTTTTGCTCTCGGGCTTCATCTTCAAGCTTTGGCTGTCCGAGGCCCATGTCTCCCTGACCGTCATCGGCCTGACGACCTATATCGGCCTGGCTTATTCGCTGAAGTTCGTCTGGGCGCCACTGATGGACAAGCCGCCGCCGAGGCCGTTTCGGCGATTGGGCCGGCGGCGCGGCTGGCTCGCGATCGTTCAACCGGCCTTGATCCTCGCGACGATCCTCCTGGCTCTGTCCAACCCAGCCGAACGGCCGGCATTGTCGATCGCCGCGGCTGGACTGGTGGCGTTCTGCTCCGCCAGCCAGGACATCGCGGTCGATGCCTGGCGCATCGAACTGTTTGGCCAGCGCGATCAAGGCGGGGCACTGGCCGCGTACGTCTGGGGTTATCGGGTGGCGTTGCTCGTTGTGACTTATGGCGTGATCCGGCTGGCCGGTGTCGTTGGCTGGCAGATCAGTCTGCTGGGTGTCGCGGCGCTGCTGACACTGGGGCCCTTGGTCACCCTGTTCGCACCCGAACCCGACGCTCTGTCCATTGGTGATGGGCACCGCACGGGCTTCCTCCTGCGGTTGCGCGCCGCCGTACTCGACCCGCTTGTGGAGTTCCTTGTACGCCCCGGCGCCGTCCTGATTCTGCTCTTCGTTGCCCTGTTCAAGTTAGGCGAGGCCTTCGCCGGCCTCATGACTGCGCCATTCTATCGCGCGCTGGGCTTCGATCTGGCGACGATTGCGAATAACGCCTGGTTTTCGCTTGGCGGTACCCTTGCGGGCTTTGCCGCGGGGGCCTGGCTGGTCGCACGCATCGGCGTCGGCCGGGCGCTGATTGCAACCGGATGGACACAGACGCTGGCTATGGTGATGTATGTCGTGCTGGCGCAATCGCCCGGACTGCCGGCGCTTCTTTGGGGGACCGTGACGACCGAAGCCTTCGCGCAAGGCATGGCTGATGCCGCGTTCCTCACCTACCTCTCTGGCCTCTGCTCGCGTCGTTTCACCGCGACGCAATATGCGCTGCTGTCGTCGGTGCCCGCCTTCGCGATTCACACAATCGGGCCATGGTCCGGCGCGGTTGCCGCGGCCACCGGCTGGTTCTGGTTCTACGTCCTCAGCCTGTTCGCCGCTTTGCCGGCGATGGGGTTGATGGTGTTCCTCCTCCGGCGGCACCCGCCGGAGGAAGCGCCCGCTTAGAGCACAATTGGGTCAAGTTGACCCAATTGTGCTCTGGAAGTCTTTGTTTGGTCGCATGATTCACGCCGCCGTGTGGTTCCACCTCTGGCGATCATGCTCTAATACCAGCCCGTGTTGATATTGACTCACAGGCAGCGCCCCAACCCCGT
>CAIUPC010000293.1 GCA_903900905.1 uncultured Acetobacteraceae bacterium | reverse complement strand
CGGTCAGGTAGACGTTGACCTTCACCACATGCTCCGCCGCCGCGCCCGCCGCTTTCAGGCAGGCGTCGATATTGGCCAGAGCGACCTCGGCCTGTTCGGCGACGTTGTCGGGGATGGAGCCGTCCGGCTTCACCCCCACCGCGCCCGACACCCAGACCAGATTGCCGGCCCGCACCACATGGCAATAATGGCTGACCGGTTCCAACTGCCCCGGCACCATCAAACGTTCGATCATCCCACCAACTCCTTCGCCGCTGCCCGCGCCCGCGCCGCGCCCTCCAGCGCCATCTCCGAGCACAATCCCGTATAGGCCGTCGGATCCAGCAGCTTCTGGATCGCCTCCGGCGTCATATGCGCGGTCACCCGTGGATCCGCCGTCAGCAGTCCACCGAACGACACGCCCTGCTCCGCCGCCGCCATGGCCGAGTCGTAGACCACGTCATGCGCATGCTGCCGACCGAGCGCGGCGCCAAGGTCGAGCATCACCGCCTCCGCCATGATCAGCCCGCCGCCGAGATCCAGATTGGTGCGCATCCGCTTCGGGTCGAGCTTCAGGCCGCGCATGATCTCCCCCAGCCGGGCCAGCATGTCGCCGGTGGCGATGCAGGCGCGGGCCTCGGCGGCATCGAACATGACGCTGGTGGTGCGGTCCGCTTCATGCTCGGTGGTCATCGCCTCCAGCGCCAGCGGCACGCAGGAGCGGATCTCGGCCGCCGCGGCGATGATGTCCTGGCAGAGCTTGGGGTTCCGCTTCTGCGGCATGGTGGAGGAGCCGACGGTGCCGGGTGGCACGGGTTCCTCGACCTCCCCGTATTCGGTTTTCATCAGGGTGTAGATCTCCCGCCCGATCTTGCCGCAGGTGGCGGCGAGCATGCCGAGCAGGCAGATATTTTCCCCAGATGATCGCCGATGGCGCGGGACGGCACGGTCATGGTGCCAAAACCAAGCTGCTTGCCGATACCGGCCTGCACCGGCGGCCCCATCTTGCCGAGGGAGGCGTAGGTCCCTGCCCCGCCGCCCAGCATGGCGATGAACAAGCGCGGCGCGGCCTGCTTGAAACGCTCGGTATGGCGGATGAGCTCGTCGATCCAGACCGCGACCTTGTAGCCAAACGTCGCCGGCACCGCATGCTGCCCATGCGTCCGCCCGGCGATCGGCATGTCCGCCCCGCGCTCCGCCAGATCGGCCATGGCCGCCAGGGTTTCGCCGATGAGGCGGAGGAACACCTGATGCGCCTGTCGCAGCACCAGGAGGTCACCGGTTTGGGTGATGTTTTGGGTGGTCGCGCCCCAATGCACCCAGCCGCCGTGCTCGCCCCCGGTCACGCGGCTGAGTTCCCAGACCAGCGGCACGATAGTGTGGCCGGTGCGGGCGAAGCCCTCGTCGATGCGGGCGCGGTCCATCAGGGACAGGTGCGCGGCCTTGGCGATGGCTTCGGCGGCGGCGGCGGGGATGATGCCGAGCTCGGCCTGGGCATGGGCGAGCGCGGCCTCCACATCCAGCCAGGCCTGCCAGCGGTTTTCCAGCTGATAAAGGGCGCGAATGCCGGGGTCCGACACGCGGGTGGCGGTCGGGAGTGCGTCGCTCATGGCGGCTCCTTGGTGGTTTCCTGGGGGCGGGTAGTTGGCGGGAGGATACCGATCGTTGGGCGATTGGTGCAAGTTTGGCCCGGCCCGATGGTCACGTGACACTGACGAACAGGCAGCGATAGGGCATCTGTTGCCGGACGCCAGCCTTTCCGGAGGAGGCCATGTGTGGTAATCGAAACTCATGCTCGAACTCGCCAGGATCAATGCAGTTGTGATCGAGGCCGCTTCTTCGATCCTGAAGAGGCACGGGGCGCGCGTTCATGCGGTGATGAGCGAACCGGCTTCGGACCTCGACGGCAAAGACGCCCTGGATATCAGGATCGTGCTTGCACGCGGAACTTTTGATAACGTTGTCGGCGACGATGCGTTGGATACGCAGGTCGAAATCGTCAACAAACTCAGAGAAGCGAAGGAAGACAGGTTTCCGTTCCTGACCTGGACCAGCGAAGAAGAATTGGAAGAAGTTGGCGATTTTGAATGCTGAGCACCTCTTCGAACAAGCGGATCGCCTTGCGTCGCCGATTTTGTCTGGACGGCCGCGTCAGGTCGACCTGAGACGGGCGATTTCCGCTGCGTATTATGGCGTGTTTCATTTTTGTCTCACCGCCATGGCGGACGAGTTCGTTGGCACTACTCGGCGTGCGACGCGGCAGTATGAACTGATTTACCGGAGCGTCGATCACCGGACCTTCCGCGATGTGTGTGACGAAGCATGCAAGCTGATACCGAAGCAGCCGTTCAAGGCGTATTTTCCGGCCGGTGGCCTCGGGCCTGATATCCAAGCGTTTTCGATCGCCGGCGTTGAGCTGCAGCGGCAACGCCATTCGGCGGATTATGCGCCACTTCAAAGGTTTCAGACCAGGCAGGCAAAGCTCGCAATCAGTACGGCCCGAAGTGCGACCCACAGGTTTGCGGTCGCACCAGAAGAAAACCGTAAACTGTTCCTGACACTTCTGCTTTGTCCGCCCAAGGCCAACAGATAGGTTGGTATTGGGCGCTTATACCAACCGCCGGAAACATTGACGCACCGGTGCTTGCGCTCCCGTCATGCCGACGCAGGTCGGCATCCACGCCTTTGCCCGAACCTAAGGAAGAAGGCGTGGATGCTGACCTCCGTCAGCATGACGAGGAAAGCCGACGCCGAAGGGCCAATGTTATGGCCGCTGGTATTATACTGGGAACGCGGCAGTCGGTTGTCGCGCAGAAACCTTCAAACGAACACGAACCGTTTCCGGATTTAAGCGCCGCCTCCGGCGCATGCCGGCAATAGACGTCAGGCTGAACGGGCCTAAACAGCCCGTCCGTCCCGTGTGCCCGCTTTACCCCCGCAGAACCTCCAACATCGTCGTCCCCAGCCCTGCCGGCGACTGCGACACATGGATGCCCGCCGACCGCATCGCGTCCATCTTGGCATCCGCCGTATCGCGCCCGCCGCTGATCACCGCGCCGGCATGGCCCATGCGCCGGCCCGGGGGGGCGGCGGCACCGGCGATGAAGCCGACCGTCGGCTTCTTCACCGAATTGCGGGCCAGGAACTCGGAGGCCTCGATCTCGCTCTGGCCGCCGATCTCGCCGATCATGATGATCTGCTTGGTTTCGGGGTCAGCGAGGAACATTTCGAGGATCTCGATGAAATCCGTGCCCTTGACCGGATCGCCGCCAATGCCGGCGCAGCTGCTCTGACCGAGGCCGGCGGCCGTGGTCTGCGCAACCGCCTCATAGGTCAGGGTGCCGGAGCGGGACACGATCCCGACCGAGCCGCGGCGATGGATATGGCCGGGCATAATGCCGATCTTGCAGGCGTCGGGGGTGATGACACCGGGGCAGTTGGGGCCAATGAGGCGGGAGGATGACCCCATCAGCGCCCGCTTGACGCGGACCATGTCGAGGACGGGAATGCCCTCGGTGATGCAGACGATCAGCGGAATGCCGGCATCGATCGCTTCCAGGATCGCGTCGGCCGCGAAGGGCGGTGGCACATAGATCGCGGTGGCATCGGCGCCGGTGGCCTCGCGCGCTTCCCAGACGGTGTCGAATACCGGCAGGTTCAGATGGGTGGAACCGCCCTTCCCTGGCGTCACGCCGCCCACCATTTTGGTGCCATAGGCGATCGCCTGTTCGGAGTGGTACGTGCCCTGCAGGCCGGTAAAGCCCTGGGTGATCACTTTGGTGTTGGCGTCTACGAGAATGGCCATGTCACGCTGCCTCCCTGACGGCGTTGACAATTTTCTGCGCGGCATCCGCCAGATTGTCCGCCGGAATGATTGGCATGTTGGATTTTGCCATGATCTCGCGGCCTTGCGCGACGTTGGTGCCTTCGAGGCGGACGACCAGGGGCACGGATAGTTGCACTTCCCGCGCCGCCTCGACCACGCCCTCGGCGATCACATCGCAGCGCATGATGCCGCCGAAAATGTTGACCAGGATACCTTCAACATTGGGGTCGGACAGGATGATCTTGAACGCCGCCGCGACCCGTTCCTTGGTCGCGCCACCGCCGACATCCAGGAAGTTGGCCGGCGCCATGCCATAGAGTTTGATGATATCCATGGTCGCCATGGCAAGCCCGGCGCCGTTCACCATGCAGCCGATATTGCCGTCGAGTGCCACGTAATTCAGGCTGTATTTCGCGGCTTCCAGTTCTTTCGGATCCTCTTCCGCCTCATCGCGCAGCTTTTCCAGATCGGCGTGCCGGAACAGCGCGTTGTCGTCGAAGCTGACTTTCGCATCAAGCGCGATAACCTCACCGGCGCCGGTCACGACCAGCGGGTTGATTTCGACGATGGCGCAGTCGAGTTCGAGGAAGGCCTTGTACATCGCGGCCACGAATTTACCGAAGGCGCCGACTTGCTTGCCGGTCAGACCGAGGCCGGCAGCGAGGCGGCGGCCGTGGAAACCGGACAGGCCGGAGGCCGGGTCGATCGCGACTCGCTGAATTTTCTCGGGTTGCTCGGCGGCGACGGTTTCGATCTCCATCCCGCCCTCGGTCGAGGCGATGATGGTGACGCGGCCGGTGACGCGGTCGACGAGCAGGGAGAGATAGAGTTCCCGGGCGATATCGCACCCGGCTTCGACATAGACCCGGCGCACCACGCGGCCGGCTGGGCCGGTCTGCTTGGTGATGAGGGTATGTCCGATCATGGCGTCGGCGGCGGCGCGGACATCGTCGAGCGATTTGACGACCCGCACCCCACCCTTGCCGCCCGGATCGTCCGCGAAGCGGCCAGCACCGCGGCCGCCCGCATGGATCTGGGATTTTACCACCCAGACCGGTCCGCCCAGTTCCTTGGCCACATGCTCGGCTTCAGCCGGGGTGTAAGCCACGCCGCCCTGCAAGACGGCAACGCCGTACTTAGCCAGCAGCTTCTTCGCTTGATACTCGTGGATGTTCATGTCTTTCCACCCTTGCTCATGGGGCCCGGCGCCTTGCCGGGAACCAAACATTTGCGCTTACTTCCCCCCCCCATCCCCGCGAAAGTGGGGGTGGGGGGGAATCCATGCCGCTACTTCGGCATCATTTCCTTCGACTTCTCAATCAGTACGCGAACCGAATCGACCGACTTGGTGAACTCGGCCGCCTCGGAGTCGTCCAACGAGATTTCGACGATCCGTTCGACGCCGCCAGCGCCGATGACCACCGGTACGCCGACATAGATCCCCTTGAGGCCATAGGCGCCATCGACCCATGCGGCGCAGGGCAGGATACGCTTCTTGTCCTTGAGATAGGCCTCGGCCATCTGGATGGCCGCCGCGGCCGGCGCGTAGAATGCCGAACCGGTCTTCAGCAGGCCGACGATCTCGGCGCCGCCGTCGCGGGTGCGCTGGACGATTTTGTCGAGCTTCTCCTGGGTGGTCCATCCGGCCTTGACCAGGTCCGGCAGGGGAATGCCGGCTACGGTAGAATAGCGGACCAGCGGTACCATGGTATCGCCATGACCGCCGAGGACGAATGCCGAGACGTCTTCCACGGAAACCTTGAACTCTTCCGAGAGGAAATAGCGGAAGCGTGCCGAATCGAGCACGCCGGCCATTCCGACCACCTTGTTATGGGGCAGGCCGGAAACTTCACGCAGCACCCAGACCATGGCGTCGAGGGGGTTGGTGATGCAGATGACGAAGGCGTTCGGGGCGTGTTCCTTGATTCCCTGCGCGACTTGCGAGATCACCTTGGCGTTGATGCCGATCAAATCGTCGCGGCTCATACCGGGCTTGCGCGGGACACCGGCGGTGACGATGACGACGTCGGCTCCGGCGATCACCGAGTAGTCATTTCCTCCGGTGTACGAGGCGTTGGCGCCCTCGACCGGCGTCGATTGCGCGATATCCAGACTTTTGCCCTGGGGGATCCCTTCGACGATGTCGAACATGACGACATCGCCCAGTTCCTTAAGGCCGATCAGGTGGGCGAGCGTACCGCCGATGTTACCGGCGCCGACGAGAGCGATTTTGTTGCGTGCCATGAAAGCTGCCTTTATGACGGAGAGTGCAGGGTTGAATCGCACCGGGGCCGCCGACGGCAAGCCGGCGGTTCATTGGGCGGCCCTAGGTAGCGCGATTTCCGGCCGAGGGCAAGGGGGAACGGAGTTCGCAAGTGTATACATTGGTCGGGGGCGCAACTGCCGATTAGGGCAGGTGCGACAGGCCCAAATACGCCTCGGACTGCATCTCCATCAGGCGGCTGACCGTCCGGCGGAACTCGAAGGCCCCGTCGCCGGCCGCATAGAGGAACGAAGGTGGTGCGACAGCCGAGCAAATCAACGTCACCTTGTGTTCGTACAGCGCGTCGATCAGCGTGACGAAGCGTTTGGCGGCGTCGCGGTTGGCGGGGGACAGGATCGGGATATCGGCCAGGATGACCGTGTGGTACAGGGTGGCCAATTCGAGGTAGTCCGACGGGCCGAGGAAGCTGCGGCACAGTTCGTCGAAGGTGAACCAGGCAACCCCTTCGGCCGATCGCGGGACGGTCCACGATCGGCCGAGGATATGGATCTCTTCGGCCTTCGGCGTCGTGCGGGTCAAACGCTGGAAGCAATGGGCCAGGGCGGCTTCGGTTTCGTCCTCCCCGGCCGCGTAATAGACCTGCATGCCCTTCTTGCGGCCCAGGCGGTAGTCCCGCCGGCTGTCCAGTTGCAGTACGTCCAGCCGCTGCTTGATCAGGTCGATGAACGGCAGGAAGCGCTCGCGCTGAAGTCCGTCCTTGTAGAGATCCCCGGGATCGCGGTTCGAGGTGGTGACGATGACCACGCCCAAGTCGAGCATCTCTTGAAAGAGCCTTCCCAAGATCATCGCGTCGCCGATATCGGTGACCTGCAACTCATCGAAGCAGAGAAGCCAAGAATCACCGACGATGCTGCGGGCAAGCTCGGGAATCGGGTCGTTTCCCTTGCGCTGCTTGTCCTTGCGCCAGGCGTGGATCAGCGCATGCACGTCGCGCATGAATTCGTGGAAGTGCACGCGGCGTTTGGCCTCGACCGGCGTCGAGTTGAAGAACAGGTCCATCAGCAT
>CAIUPC010000292.1 GCA_903900905.1 uncultured Acetobacteraceae bacterium | reverse complement strand
GGCATCCGAGGAAACCTTGGTCCCCGGGACAAGCCCGGGGATGACGGTTTTTGCTGCCATCTCTCAATATTTTAGCGCCCATGGGGACAAGCCCCAAAATGACGGGATTTCTGGTTAACTTCCCAAATTTAACGCGGATGCTGCGGTCGAGGCAAATGATTTATACCAGTCCTACTTGACGTTGACGTACCGGCCGCTCCGTACCGTCATGGCGGGCGCAGGTCCGCCTGCGCGGACCATGACGGTGTTATTGACCCACGTACGTCAATCGTTATCCGGACTGGTATTAGCCCATCATCTTCTTGATGGGCTGGCCCTTCAGCCACTCGGCGGGGTTCTCCGGGTCGAAGACATGACCATCGAAGAATGTCTCTTTGCCGCGCGACTTGCTTTTCGGCATATCCGCCGCCGCGACGCCCGCCTTGGCCGCGGCCGCGCGCCAGACATCTTCGCGGTTCACCGCTGCGATCAGCGCCTTGCTGTCGACATCCGGCGGCAAGACGCCCCAGCGTATATCCTCAGTGATGAACCACAGATCATGCGACTGATACGGATACGACGCGTGATCGGCGAAATACTTCATCAGCAAGGGGGAGTTTTTGACCTCGCGGCCATCACCGTAGTCGATGTGCCCCTCGGCCCGCGGGAGAATCTCCGACGGTGGCACCTTCATCCAGCCGCGCTTGCCCATGAAGACAGACATCGCCGATTTGTTGTCCATTTTGTCGCACCACATCTGCGCTTCGATAATCGCGGCGGTCAGCGCTTCCGCGGCACGGGGATGTTTTTCGACCCAGGCCGCGCTCATGGCGAAGCTCTTTTCCGGATGGTCTTTCCAGATCTCGCCGGTGATGCAGGCGGTGTAGCCGAGTTCCTGATAAATCAGCTGATCGCCCCAGGGCTCACCCACGCAGAAAGCGTCCATCGCCCCTTCGCGCATCTGTTCCACCATCTTAGGCGGCGGGACGGCGATCAGTTCGACATCGGTGTCCGGATTAATGCCAGCGGCGGCCAGCCAATAGCGCATCCACAGATCGTGGGTGCCGCCGCGGAAGGTCATCGCAACCTTGCTTTTCTTGCCTTTCAGCGCGGCCGCGGCCACTTTCGCATCGAGCTTGGTGCCGATCGGTTTCATCGCATTGGACATGCTGATCGCCTGTCCATTGGTGTTGATGCGCGCCAGAATCAGCATCGGAAAGGCCGGGATGTTCGCCCCCGCCTTGCCGGCCGACATCATGTAGGGCATCGGCGTCAGGATATGCGCGCCGTCCGTGCCGCCGGCCTCACCGCCTTTAATCAGATTGTCGCGCGTGGCCGGCCAGGATGGCTGCATCAATACCTCGACATCCGGCATGCCGTATTTGGCGAACAGGGATTGCTCCTTGGCGATGATCAGCGGCGCGGCATCGGTCAGGGGGATGTAGCCAAGGCGGGCCTTCGTCGTTTCCGGCCCGGCGCCCTGGGCATGGGCGCCGTACGGAAAGGCCGCGCGCACGCTGGCCAGGGTCGCGGCGGTTCCTCCGATCAGGCGACGCCGGGAAAGTGTATTCTGAGCGGTCATCAATAAACTCCAGGATAAGGCGTGCGGTTTGGTATGCCGGGAAGCGATAGGCTGTCTTTTCGGCCATGCCCCGCGGGTGACACCACGGTGGGCCTGGCTGCTCAAGCGAGTCGTCATTGGCTCGCGGACGTTGCCTCATGGGTGTGTGGCCTGATCCACCACCCTTGCCTGTAGTCTGCCAGGGACATCCCAGGTGAGCAATGCTGACGGGGCCGTTGTTGGAAATTACCGGGGCTAATCGCTTAACCCCCGCCCTGCCGCCACTCCCCCCGGGCGCGCCCCAGCGGTATGATCGCCCCTCCGTAAAAGCCAGAGTCGAAACCGCATGAACGACACCGCCTTCCAACCATGCGCCTGCGGCAGCGGCCTGCGTTACGAGCGGTGCTGCGGGTTGGACTTCACCGATGCGCAGCACGCGGGGGCCAGCCGCCAGATGACGCCGATGCTGGAGCAGGCGCTTCGGGCGCACCGGCATGGTGAGGCCAATGAGGCGGAACGTCTTTGCCTCGCTGTGCTGGAGTCCGCGCCCGGTCAAACCGGCGCCTTGAGCGTGCTTTATGAAATCCGCCAGGCACAGGGGCGCAACGAAGCGGCCGAGGCTCTGCTGCGGCGGGTGGTCGCGCTCGATCCGAATAATTTTTTGGCCACCAACGAACTCGCGCTCCGGCTCCTGGCGCAAGGAAAACTGACGGAGGCCGAGCAGCACGCCCGTAATGCCATTCGGATCGCCCCGGAAAACCCCCAGGCCCATAATCTGATGGGCATGATCATGACCGAATCGCAGCGGCCGATGATTGGAGAATTTCACTATCGCCGGGTCCTTGAGCTGACGGGCACACGCCAGCCGATTATCCTGGCCAATTTGGCATGGAGCCTGAAGAACCAGGGACGCATGGCCGAAGCGCGTGCCCTATACGAAGAATCCACGGCGGCTGCCCCTGAGGTCAAACAGACGTTGCTCGGTTGGGCGCGGCTGGAAGAAGCCGACCGTGACATTGCCGCCGCGGCTGAGAAGCTGGATCGGATCGACAGGATCTGGCCCGATGATCCCGCGGCCATGACCGTCCGCGCGGTCCTGCTCGCCCGGGAGAAGCGTTTTGAAGAAGCCTTGGCCATGCTCAATAACGCGGCGGCGCTGATGCCTGAAAAATGTTTGGGTTCAGAGGAGACACTGGAAAAGGGCCGACTTCTGGATGCAATGGGACGATATGATGAGGCCTATGCTGCTTTTGACGAGGGCAAGCTGATTGCGCGGAAGCTTAGCGGAAATACATATCCCGAGGCAACAGCCGCGGCCATGTTCGGCAAACTGACCGGCTTTTTCATCGCCGGCCGGATGCAAAGCCTGCCGCGCGCCGCCAGGCGCACGGATGGCGCACAACCGATATTCATTCTTGGCTTTCCGCGCTCGGGCACGACGCTGGTCGAACAGACCCTGTCCGCGCATCCGCGCATCGCGGCGGGGGACGAATTGCCGTTGATCGAAGAGATCGCCGGCATCGTCCCGCGCCTGCTGAACAGCCCGCTGGGATATCCGGATGCTCTGGCTGAACTCTGGATGGGCGATCAGTGCGCCGGGCTGGATATTCTGCGGGATTTCTACCTGCACAAAGTGCGGCGGTTGGGCATCCTGGGTCCTCGCGATGCCTGGTTCACCGACAAAATGCCGTTGAATGAGACCCATCTGGGCCTGATCGGGCTCATTTTCCCGCAAGCGCCGCTGATCCATGTGATCCGGCATCCGCTGGATGTGATGGTCTCGGCCATTTCCAACCACTTCAGCCATGGTCTGTACTGCGCCAGCACGCTGGAAACGGCGGCGCGCCATTATGTCCGGGTCATGGATCTGGTGGAACACACCCGCGCCGCGATGCCGCTGTCGTATTTGCCCGTTCGGTATGAGGATATGGTGGCGGATCAAGAGCGCGTGGTCAGACTCATGCTCGATTTTATCGGCGCCCGTTTCGACAAACGCTGCCTGCGGTTTCACGAAAATACGCGCTACGCCCGCACCGCCAGCTATGCCCAGGTGACGGAGAAGCTGTATCAGCGCGCCCGCAACCGATACCGTAACTACCGTTCCCATTTGGAACCGGTGATCCCGATCCTGCAACCGACCATCGAGCGGCTGGGGTATAAGGTCGATTGATGGCGGGGATCCCAGGTGTCCGGATTCACCCAATCGCCGCGGCGATCCGATAGACTTCGGCGTGGGAAGCGGCCGAGCGGCGCCAATCGAATTGCCTGGCCCAGGCGCGCGAGGCCAGATCCGGGGCTGGATTCTCCAGCCGGTGCGTGATCGCCACCTCACATGCCGCGCGCCAGCCGGCGGTATCAGCGGGATCGAGGGCGATGGAGGTCGGGCCTACCAGCTCCCGCAGGCTGCTGACATTGCTGACCAGTACCGGCGTTCCGACCGCCTGCGCGTTCAGCGCCGGGAAGCCAAAGCCCTCGTATAAGGTCGGATACAACACGGCCAGGGCATTCTGATTAAGCCCGGGCATGTCCTCGGCGGCCAGGAAGGGCGTGAAGATCACGCGGTCCCGAATCTCCGCCGGCACCCTGGCACGGCATTCGGCATGTGCGGCTTGCGGCACACCGCAGATCACCAGGCTGATACCGGGGCGGTCCAGCGACCGGAACAGGTCGATCGTCCAGTCCAGGCGTTTGCGCGGTGTGGTCCCGCCGAGATACAGCAAATACGGCGCCTCGATGCCCAGGCCTCGCACCGACTCCGGCAGCGGCCCCGGCTGCTGGCGGAGAAAGCCATCGCCGACGCCGTGCGGGATCACGTGGATCTTCGGCGCGAGATCGGGCCACAACCGTACGATGTCATCCCGGGAGTGCTGGCTGATGGTAATCACCGCCGCGCATCGCCGATAGGCGCGCGGCAACAGCCAGTCCCGATAACGCCCGGCGGCGATGAACTCCCCGGTGTCCCACGGGATCGTATCATGAATCGTGACCACCGTCGGGATCGGCTGCCACAAGGGCACCGTCGTGGCGGTGCAATGCAGCACCTGGCGGCGATCCCGCCATGCCTGAAACGGCAAAGCGAACTGTTCCCAGGTTTTGAACCGGTCGCCCGGCACGTCTTTCAACGCGACCTTGGCCTGGGCGCAGCCATCCGGCCGGTGGAACGGCAGATCCGGCCGTGCCCCGTAGAAGACCCAGTCCGCGACGCCGGTTTCCTGGATGTGTCCGGTGACCGCGGCGACATACTCCCCCATGCCGCGGATGAAGCCGGTATTCAGGCAGCGCGCGTCCAGCCCCACCCGCAGCGTCATGACGAAGCCCCCTGACGGCGTGTTCTGTCGGACGGGTTCGGCGCGCGCATGCGATCGGGATCGCCGCAACCGGCCGGTTTCAGCAGCCAGGGATAGCGGTCTCCGCCCATTCGCGGCGGATCGTCACTGACTGAGCGCATAAAGCCGCGGTGAGCCGGTTTCAGGCGCCATCGCTCAGGAATCAGATCCAGCCGCCGCGATCAAT
The DNA here is from genome assembly GCA_903900905.1 of uncultured Acetobacteraceae bacterium. Lineage (GTDB taxonomy): Bacteria > Pseudomonadota > Alphaproteobacteria > Acetobacterales > Acetobacteraceae > Rhodopila. The sequence goes on along the minus strand of CAIUPC010000292.1, from coordinate 5,203 downwards.
TGACGCAGGCGCGCGGCACCGGCCGGGCCCTTCAATGCCTCCCGCCAGGTCGCCTCGGCAACCCGCTGATGCGCCGCGATCGCCTCGTCCGCGCCGGTGATCATGGCGACGCCGGTTTGCGCGGCGGGATGCGTGTCCGGCCGGAAGGGATTTACCGCCAAAGACACCTTGGTGCGGGAGCGCAGGATCTTGAACGACGTGCTCGGTTCAGCGCCGGCGACGAGGCCAAACTGCAGACCCATCGGTTCGGTTTCCATCAGCGTCGCGATATTGGCGATTTCGCTGCTGGCGACCTCCCGGCAGAGGCGGCGCAAGCGGTCCGACACCTGCACGCCCCCGGCGATCCCAGTCTCCAGCAGACGCTGCACCGAAGGAACGGAAACCATGGCGATAATGCCCGGGCGGCGCATGCCATACATGCGCTTGCGGGCAACCAGGATGCCCAGAAGCTGTTCCGATTGGCTGCGGACGGCCATGCGATCCGCGCCCGCCTGCTCCGCGACCTCATCAAAGACCGATGTCAGGGTGGCGTCATAGGTATCGGACGTCGTCAGGTAGCAAAGCGCCCCGGTCAGCTGCAGCACCTGATCGGCGGTTTCCTCGATCTGGCGCACCCGCTCGGCATAGCCGATGGGGCGGTTGTAATACTCGACTCCGATACCGAGCAGAGAGAGCGGCGAGATTTTGAGCAGTTCGGCCAGCCGCTTGATCGTATCAAGCTTGATGACCTCGCCTTTTTCGTAGCGGTACAAGGCCGCCCGGGAAACCCCCAGCCGCGCCGCGATCTCTTCCGCGCGCAAGCCGGATTCGAGCCGATAGGCACGCAATTGCTGACCGATCTCGGTAAATTGCATCGCCATGACTGATCCATCCTCTCCGCATTGGTCCCGCGCAAACTGCGATCGCGGGGCCGTACCGGTCAGCTGTCGGAAAAACCCAACAGCCAACCATATGATACTGCGTGAGACATAACGCGGGCCAATCTGATTTTCAATGCCCACGCCATTTTATGCGACAATTTTATCCCTCTTCGCGCATGGAATGCCCAGCCATATGCTCGATCGCCAGAACCAGCGCCGAATGGTCCAATTCGCCGGCGCCTTGCGCGACGCAGCTGGAAAACATCTGCTGCGCGATGGCGGTGTTGGGCAGCGACAGGCCCAGATCCTTCGCCGACGACAGCGCCAGGTTCAAATCCTTCTGGTGCAGCCGGATGCGGAAGCCCGGGTTGAACGTGCCATTGAGCATCCGCTCGGCATGCACCTCCAGGATCCGCGACGAGGCAAAGCCCCCCATCAGCGCCCCACGCACCTTCGCCGGGTCGGCGCCGGCGCGGGAGGCGAAGACCAATGCCTCCGCCACCGCCTGGATGTTCAGCGCGACGATGATCTGGTTGGCGACCTTGCAGGTCTGGCCGGTGCCGTTCTCCGACCGATATGGGTGATGTTCTTGCCCATCAGATCGAACAGCGGTTTGGCGCGGGCGAAGGCGGCATCCGGGCCACCGACCATAATGGTCAGGCTGGCGGCCTTGGCGCCGACTTCGCCGCCGGAGACGGGGGCGTCGAGATAGTCGCATCCCAGCACATTGATGCGCGCCGCGAAGGCTTTCGTGGCCACCGGGCTGATGGACGACATATCGATGACCAGCGTCCCCGGCTTCAATCCGGCCGCGACGCCATTGGCGCCGAACAGCGCCGCCTCGACATCGGCGGTATCGGGGACCATCAGGATGACCACGTCGGACGCGGCCGCCGCGGCCGTGGCATCGGCCACCACCGTCGCCGCCGCGCGGATCTCATCCGTCAGGCTGGCGCGATCCGGCACGATCAGGTCGTGGCCACCGTTCTTGAGATTGAGCGCCATGGGACGCCCCATGATGCCAAGTCCGACAAATCCGATTTTCATGATGACGATCTCCGTGAATGTGATGATTGCGGCATGATGCCGGTTATCCCGCGAAACGCGCGCGCCAGCCGAGGCCGGCCACGGTGTCCCCCGCGGGGCGGTATTCGCAGCCCACCCAGCCCTGGTACCCCAGCTCGTCCATGCGCCGGAACACGTAGGACCAGCCGATTTCCCCGGTGCCGGGCTCATTGCGGGCGGGCACGTCGGCGATCTGCATATGGGCGATGATGGGCAGCAGACGCTCCATCTTCTTGGTGATATCGCCCTCGGTGATCTGCACATGGTAGACGTCGAACTGGAGGCCAAGGCGATCACGGCCAACGGCCTCGATGACGGCGGCGCCCTGGTCCTGGGTATTCAGGAAATAGCCGGGCATATCGCGGTGGTTGATCGGCTCGATCACCAGTTTCACACCGGCGGCGATGGCATGTTCAGCCGCCCAGGCCAGATTGGCCGCATAGAGCGCCGCGGCCGTGCCTGGCGCGACATCGGCGGCGGGGATCCCGGCCATGCAGTGCACATGCCGGCATTCCAGTTCCGCGGCGTAATCGAGGGCCTTCTTTACCGCGTCGCGGAACTCGGCCTGACGGCCTGGCAGCGAGGCCAGACCACGCTCCCCATTCGCCCAATTGCCCGGGGGCATGTTGAACAGGGCCTGCGTCAGCCCCTCCCCTTTCAACCGGGCGCGCAGTTCGGCGGCCGGAAAATCATAGGGGAAGAGGAACTCGACGCCTTCGAATCCCGCCTTGCGCGCGGCGGCGAAGCGGTCGAGGAAGGGCACCTCATTGAACATCATCGACAGATTGGCGGCAAAGCGTGGCATTATGGATCCTCCCCGGAATCGCCGGGGGAGGCTACAAGCCCGGGGATGGCTTGGCCAGCGTCCGATGTCAGCGAAGGAAAAGCGCGCCCGATGATCGCTGAACGCATCCTGATGGGGTTGCTCCTGGGCGGCGTGGCCATTGGCTGCGTGCTGGTCCTGTATCCCTTCCTGTCGGCGCTGCTCTGGGCGGGGATCCTGGTTTACACGACCTGGCCGGTGCATGAGTGGCTGCGGCAGCGCCTGTCCCTGAACAAGACCCTGGCGGCCGCGGCGATGGTCACGCTCACCGCCGTGATGGTGGTGCTGCCGATTGCCCTGGCGGCGCCGAGCGGGGGGGACGATATCGCGTTGCTGCGCCATACGGTGGAGGATGCGCTGCGCTCCGGCCTGCCCTCGGCGCCGGACTGGGTGTTCGCCCTGCCGCTGGTGGGGCCGACGCTTGGTGATCTGTGGAACCACTGGGCCGAAGATATCAGCGCGATGCTGGGCGCGGTCCAGCCTTATCTGGGAATCGTGCTGGAGAATGGGCTGCATTTGCTGCTGGGCATCGCCAGCGGCGTGCTGATGTTCCTGCTGGCGCTGTTCGCGGCCTTCTTCTTCTATATGCATGCGGAGCCGATCGCCGAACGGCTGACGACATTGCTGCGCCGGATCGCGGGGGCGCAGGCGGATCGCCTGATCACGGTCACCGGGGCGACCATGCGCGGGGTTGTCTATGGCATCCTTGGCACGGCGATCGTGCAGGGGATTTTGACCTCGCTCGGGCTCGCGGTGGCCGGGGTGCCGCGGGCGATGTTGCTGGGCGGGATCGCGGGTTTGCTGTCAGTGCTGCCGATTGGCGCGCCGGGTGTCTGGATCCCGGCCTCGCTGTGGCTGATGGGCACGGGGCATCTGGGCTGGGGGATCTTCCTGGCGGTTTATGGCGGGGTGGTTATTTCCGGGGCTGACAGCATCATCCGGCCCTGGTTTATCGCCCGCGGGGCGCATCTTCCCTTTCTGCTCACGGTGTTGGGGGTTTTGGGGGGCGCCTTGGCCTTCGGGTTGCTGGGGATTTTTCTGGGGCCGGTGCTGCTGGGGGTTGGTTATACGCTCATGAATGAATGGGCGCGGGTGGCGGAGCCTTCAGGGCGGGTTGACCACTGATATTGCGCCGCTTTCTGGTTGGCGGATGGGCTGCATTCGGCTCAATCCCATAACCGTCTCAAGAAATCACTTTCTGGCGCCTTGTCTCAATTTCGGTTCCATTGGCAGTTTCGTCCAAAGCACGCAGCAGCGCGGAGCTGCCGGTGACCAGCGCATGCACGATCGCGGGGTCGGGTGGGCCGAAGCTGACATCCTCCGGCACGCCGCCATGACGGCGGATCAGCGCGGCTCGTTTGGGGTAAATATGGACATAGGTTTCCAGGGCGCGCGCGGTTTCTTCCTCTGATCCGGGCTCTGGTTCCAATTGGGGCTCGGGAACCGGGGGCAGCGTGCGGGGAGCGGCGGCGGGCCGGTTCCCTTCCAGCCCCGAGGCGACGACGTGCTCGGTCATGGCGGCGGAACCGGCCTGTTCGGGCGTGGCCTCCCGCTTGCCGCGAATGGCCTGCATGCGCTGGAGCGCGCGCAGGGCGGAGAGGGCCTGACGCAACATGCTGGCCGATTGGGCCAGGCATTTGAGGGCTTTATCGAGCGGGATGTCAGGGGTGTTGGCGACGCGCATGCACTCCATGGCATGCGCATTGGCGGCGATGTGGCTGATCGCGAGGTTGGTCTCGGCGGTGCCGGCGGGAAGCAGAGCGGCGACCGCGGCGATGGCGGCGGTGTCGCGGTAGAGGCGAGCCTCCGGCGTGTCGTCCGGTGGTGGGGGCAGCAGGGATGTTAGTTGATGGGCGAGGTGCCGGTTCGCTGCGAGATAGCGGAAGATGGCGGGGTCTTCGGAGGGATTGGGGTGTATTGGCTGGGTCATTTTTAACATAATGGGTTATCATGTCAGACATTCAAGGGGGGATACGCGCGGGATTGCGTGCCACGCGCGTTCGGCGTTGTTTGCCGATTGGGTGCGGCGCCGGCGCTTCTGCGACGAAAATAGCGGCACGGTCTTGCCGCCCCCCGGCGCATCCGCGTTCATCCGCGTTCATCCGCTGTTCGAAATGGGCTCATACCCCTAAGGGGAGACGCTGATCGGGTAAGGCAGGCAAAGAAACCGCGGATGAACGCGGATGAACGCGGATGAACGCGGATGACGTGCACACGGGCCTGGCGATTTGCACCCATCGCGGTGCCCGCACCGGACAGGGGGATTGGGGCGAACAGGGCCAGCGGCAAAGCTGAGCACAAGCCCGGCGTTTCAACGCTGAGTACGCTGCGATCACCCTGGCGCGTTTGGCATAGAGGGTCATCGCGTGAAGCCTGTCAGGTACTGATTTGGCGCAGCTTGATGCCCAAAACCGTCATCCGCGTTCATCCGCGGTCATCCGCGGTTCCAAATGGG
>CAIUPC010000291.1 GCA_903900905.1 uncultured Acetobacteraceae bacterium | reverse complement strand
TTCTGGTGTGGCACCGCGCCTGAACCCCGTCATGCCGACGCAGGTCGGCATCCACGCCTTTGCGGGTCATCCAGCGATGCAGGCCTTCGGTGACCACGGGGGATCGCATGTCCATCCGCATTGAAGCCGCTGGTTCGATCGCTTTCACCGACATCGCCGAACCCGGAACGTATCGGCCCCGTGCCCCCTGGCGATATCCTGCGGGAGGATTTCATGCCCCCGCTCGGCCTGTCTGCCCGGACCCTGGCGCGAGAGTTGGGGGTGCCGTCGAACCGGATCTCCACGATCCTGGCCGGTGATCGCGCGGTGACGCCGGAGACAGCCATTCGGTTGGAGGAACGTTCCGGGACCTCGGTAGAATTCTGGTTGAATTTGCAAATGATGCACGCACTGGAAGTGCCGCGGCACCATATGCGCCGGGCGGCTTGAGGGGGCGGGAGAGCTCCGGCCGTCATTCAAGCGGACCAGCCTGTCCCACATCGCAATTCATTGACGCATACCGGTATCCGGTATAAACATCGAGCATGATCCGATCCTGCGGCGACAAGCGCACACAGGCTTTGCTGGACGATGCGTTCGTCTCCGACTTCCAGGGTTTTGCCCGCCCCGCGAAGCGCAAGTTGGAGATGTTGAATGCCGCGAAGCAATTGGCCGATCTGCGCGTGCCGCCCTCGAACCGGCTGGAATTGTTGCGGGGCGATCTCTCTGGTTTCCACTCGATCAGGGTCAACGACCAATGGCGCCTGATCTTCCGTTGGGTGGATGGCGAATCCTATGACGTGCGACGGGTGGATTATCATTGAAGAAGGTTACATGGCCGAAAACGAATTCGCGCCGGTATCGCCGGGGGAAATCCTGAAGGAGGAGTTCCTCGCTGGATACAATCTCTCGCAAGCCGATCTGGCGCGGGCGATCGGGGTGTCGCCGAACCGGGTGGCGGAGATCGTGAACGACCGCCGCCGGATCTCCGCCGATACCGCGTTGCGGTTGGGGCTTTATTTCGGCAACAGCCCGGAGTTTTGGTTAAATTTGCAAACCGGTTATGACCTGAAACAGGCGCGTCATGAGCTGCCGCCGGCGGAGGCGGAACGGATCCAGGCGCTGCGGGCGGCTTGAGGTTTCGGGTTCGTTGCGCGGCAGGATGGTGCGTGGTTATCGGCGTTTGGCGGGGCGGTGAGGACCGCGTTTAACACGAAGATCACGAAGGAAGTTCAAGCCACGAAGCGTGGCGGAAACGGCGTTGCCATGGTTTGGTAGTCTGACGCTGATCGCCCTGCTGCCGCGCACTCCCCCCACGTCATGGCGGGCGAAGGCCCGCCAACCACGATTTTGTCAAGGAAAGCGACACGAAAGCGCGCAGGGCCCTGGCCAGCATCCCAATAACCATCGATTGCCCGACTCACCCAATCCGATCTACGGTTGGCCCTTGAACACACAAAGAGGTCCCGTGGCTCCTCGTTGCCGTGCAGTGTCTGTATGGGTTTGGATGGCCGTTCCATGAACGGGTTCATCTCGTACGCCCATGACGATCACCGGCTGTTCAAGACGTTTCGGACCCACCTGAAGGCGGTGGAGCGGGCTTTCGGCCTGACGTTCTGGTCGGACGAACGGATCAATGCCGGCTACCACTGGAATCAGGAAATCCTGAAGCGGATCGAGGCGGCCGAGGTGTTCGTGCTGCTGACCAGCCCGGCGTTCCTCGCCAGCGATTACATCTACGAAAAGGAGTTGCCGGCCATTCAGGCCCGCCGGGCGGTCTGCGATCAGGTGCTCGTGCTGCCAGTGGTATTGGACACCTGCTACTGGCAGTTGGTGGGGGCATTGTGGCAGGCGGCTCCGGTTGAGAACGGCAGCGTGAGGGCGATCGCCGACTGGAAACCGCAGCGCCAGGGCCATGATCGGGCGCGCGCCGCAATCTCCGACAGCATCAAGACTTTTTATGGCCGGGACCCCATCCCGTTGGCGGCGCCATGAGCGGCGCATTGCAGGGCCGGGCGCTCGAAGCCGCGTTGATCGAGCATATCGGCGATATTGTCGCGGAATTCGACGTGCTCAAGGACGCTCTGGCTTCGGTCAATGATCCCGAACTACGCCGGCAGGCCCAACTGGTGACGGATTTGGCGCCCTTGTTGCAGCAAGCCCATGGCGTCACCCCTGGTCCGGACATCGCGGAAGCTCTCGAAGGTCTGCGAAAGCTTACCCAGGGCCTGCGCCTACCGGCACGCGACCCTGAACTTGGCGCGACTCCCGCATTGCGTCGGCTGCGGGAGGCGAAGGGTCTGATTCTGGCTGCGACCGATGAGGCCCTCGCGGTCGCAGCCGAACTGGGCTGGCAGCCCGTCAAAGACCCCCTTTCGAACAGCGCCGCGCTCGTGCTGCGGCGGGAGGAAAGTGCCACCGAAATTGCGCTGATTGCCAACCGGCTGGACGTGGTTATGGACCGGCTGGACCGGGTTGAGCAGGCGGGGCGCGAACCGACCAATTTTGTGATCCAACGTGGGCTGGTGAACCTATTTGTCCCCAATATGAAATTGGAAGCTTCCCTGGCTCGGGCCGATCTGACGATTGATGCCGGGTCGGTGGACATCAACGCGGTGGTCAGGCCGATCGTGGCGATGGGGGAACTTACGCAAGCTTTCGCCGCGACGGTTAAGGCCTGGGCTACACGTGTCACAGCAGCCCTGTCTGACTCGTCGGACGCGTTGCGTGACGGTGTCCGCCGGCTGATCGCGGGCGTTCGGGCAGTTGTGCGGGTCGAAGGCGGTGCGGACGAGCCCGTCTCGGTGGGGGGAGGCGAGCCGATCGAAGCGATCGAGGACGATTCTGCCGCTGGTGCGTTGGATTGGATCGTGGCAGAGCGGATTAAACTGAACGTCGCGGTTCTCCCCTCGGCTCAACCGCAAATTGGCAAACTGAACCTGGCGTCGGCGGTCGCGGCCTACCGGCATGCGCTCGATCAAGCGACCGACGGGATGTCGCCGCCGAGGTGGGAGGTCACTCAGAACACCCTGGCTCACGCGCTTGCGGCCCTGGACCAGCGTCAAGAGGCCGCGGGCACTTTGCGTGCAGTGTTCTACTGCTTCGAATCGGCACTCGGTTGGCCGGGCAGCCATGTCAATCGCGCGATGACGAACAATAACCTGGGCGTCGCGCTCCAGATGTTGGGGGAAGGGCAGACCGAACAGCAATGGTTTGAACAGGCAGTCGCTGCCGCTCGAACAGCGCTGAAGGAACTCTCCGGCATGAATTCGCCGCGGGACAGGGCAATGATACAGCACAATCTCGGCTGCGCCCTTGTTCGGCTGGGCGGGCGCGAAAGCGGCCCGAGATGGCTGGAAGAAGCGATTGAAATCCTCCGCGCTGCTTTGGCGGAACGCACCCGTGCCCGCGTGCCGCTGGATTGGGCCATGACGCAGAACAGCCTCGGCAACGCGCTCTCGACCCTCGGCGAACGCGAGAGCGGCACGGCGCGGCTGGAGGAGTCCGTCACCGCCTACCGCGCCGCTTTGGAGGAACACACCCGCGCCCGCGTGCCGCTGG
>CAIUPC010000290.1 GCA_903900905.1 uncultured Acetobacteraceae bacterium | reverse complement strand
GATCTCCAGCCGCACGGGCATCAGCATTTTACTAATAAAATCAACGGTAGTGCCGCAGGCGATCCTCGGGACAAGCCCGAGGATGACGGTTTTTTTGCCGGAAATCTGCCATATGCGATACCCCTGATCGTGGCACCGACGGCAACCTTGGTCCCCGGGACCAGCCCGCGGATGACGACAAGGGATCGACCGCCACGCACGTCGATCCCCATTCGCCCCCCCTGGTGCCTCCGCTCCCGTCCTTGACCTGGATCAAGGCGCCGCCGCCACCAGCCGCCATCATCGCCGCATGGACTCCATCGAACGCCTCACCAAATACGATCGGCTGGTGCCGCGCTACACCAGCTACCCCACCGCGCCGCATTTCTCGACCGCCACCGGGTCGGCCGACTATGCCGCCTGGCTGGCCGGGTTGGCAGATGAAACCCCGCTCTCCCTCTACCTGCATGTGCCGTTCTGCGCCGCGCTCTGCCTGTTCTGCGCCTGCCACACGACGGTGGTGAAGAAGCCCGAGCCGCTGTTCGCCTATGCCGAGACGCTGCTGACCGAGATTGACCTGGTCGCTGACGCCATCGGCCGGCGGCTGCCGGTGCGCCACATCCACTGGGGCGGTGGCACCCCCACCGCTTTGCCGCCCAGCGCCATGCGCGCCATCATGGACCAGCTGCGGCTGCGGTTCGACGTCCTGCCGGAAGCGGAGGTCGCGGTCGAAATCGACCCGCGCACGCTAACGGCCGAAGGCGTCGACTGCCTCGCCAGCATGGGCACCAACCGCGCCAGCCTGGGCGTGCAGGACTTCGACCCCGCGGTGCAGGACGCTATCGGCCGGCACCAAAGCCTGGAACTCACCGCCGCCTGCGTCGCCCAGCTGCGCGCGGTCGGCATCGGATCCCTGAATCTCGACCTGATCTATGGCCTGCCGCATCAAACAACCGAGGGCGTGCGCCGCACCATCCGCCAGGCCATGGACCTGCGCCCCGACCGCGTCGCGGTGTTCGGCTACGCGCATGTACCCTGGATGAAGAAGCACCAGTCCCTGATCCCCGATTCCGCCCTGCCGGGGCGGGAGGCGCGGTTCGCGCAGCAGCAGGCCGCCGATACGACCATCCGCGCCGCCGGCTACACCGCCATCGGCCTGGATCACTTCGCGCTGCCGGAGGACTCCCTCACCCGCTCCTTCGAAGCCAACCGGTTGAAGCGCAACTTCCAGGGCTACACCACGGACGATGCGCCGGTGTTGCTGGGCTTCGGCGCCTCATCTATCGGCGCCCAGCCGCAAGGCTATGTGCAGAACCATCCCGGCGTGCCGGCCTGGCGCGATGCCATCCGCGCCGGCACCCTTCCCGTCGCCCGCGGCATCGCCCTCACCCCGGATGATCGGCTGCGGCGCGACCTGATCGAGCAGGTCATGTGCGGCTTTGCCGCCGACATCGCCGGCACGGTCGCCCGCCACGGGGCCAACCGATCCGCGCTGGCGGACGCGGAGCCGGCCCTGACCGAGATGGCGGCGGACGGGCTGATCGACTGGGACGGCGAGCAGGTGACCGTCACGCCGGCGGGGCGGCCCTTCGTGCGCAACGTCGCCGCGGCGTTCGACGCCTGGCTCAAACCCGGCGCCGGCCGGCATTCGGCCGCTGTTTGAGGCAATCGCGCATGACCATCGTGGAAGACCGCATCGACTTCGCCGCCTTCGACCGGGCACCGCTGGTGCCCGAACCCTTTGACCATCTCGTGCTGCCCGGCTTCGTGCCGCCAGACGCCGCGCGCGCCGCGGCGGCCGCTTTTCCCGGCCCCGATCTGCCTGGTGTTCTGCCGGCGCCGCTAAAGGCACCCTCCGACGCGTTCGGGGCCTTGTTGTCGCTGATCCGCGATCCCCGCACGACCGAGGCCTTCGGCCGGAAATTCGGCCTCGATCTGGACCCGGCGTCCCTGATGGTGACCTTGCGTGCGCGCACCCGGCCGGTGGACGGGCAGATCCACACCGACAGTACGACCAAAGTGGTCACCGCTTTGATCTACCTGAACGATGGCTGGTCCGATGATGGTGGGCGGCTGCGGCTGCTGCACGGTCCTGGCGATATCGAGAACATGGTGGCCGAGGTGCCGCCCATCGCCGGCACGCTCATCGCCTTTCGCCGGACCGACCATTCCTGGCACGGGCACAAGCCGTTCGAAGGTCAGCGCCGCGCCATCATGTTCAATTGGATGACCGACGCCGCCACGGCGCGGCGGGAACTGCGGCGGCACGCCTTGTCCGCCGGCATCAAGACCTTGTTCCACTTCGGCTGAGGCAGACGCGCATGGACCTCCTCACCCTTTCTCCGGCCGGTGCACGGATACGCTGCGCCCTGCGCCAGGCCCGGCTGGATCACACGCCATATACCCACTGGCTCCCGAAGGAAGTCTTGCCGCGCGATTTAGCCTCGGCTATCCTGGCTATCCCCTTCCCTACACCTGTGATCGACGACACGCGGGGTAAGCGAGAGACCCATAACGGCCAGCGCGTCTTCATCACCCAGGAAAACCGCTCGTTATATCCCGCTTGCGCCACGTTGGCGGAGGCGTTTCAGGACGAGGCGACGGCTGGTCTTATTGGCGATATGACCGGCGTGGAGCTGAGCGGCAGTTCCCTGCGCATCGAATGCTGCCTGGATACGGACGGGTTCTGGCTAGAACCACACACAGATATTGGCGCCAAGATGTTGACTTTGCTGGTTTACCTGTCCGATCACCCGGATGCCGCGGCCTGGGGCACCGACGTTATGGACCAGCAGGGCACGGTGCTGGCGACCGCGCCGGGGGTGTTCAACGCCGGGCTGATGTTCGTGCCCGGCCCCGACACCTGGCACGGCTTCGCCAGACGGCCGATCAAGGGGGTGCGCCGGTCGTTGATCGTGAACTACGTGCGGCCGGAATGGCGGTCCCGCCACGAGCTGGCATTTCCGGATCAGCCGATCGTGATGGCCTGACAGGGCAGCGACAGGTGCACCGGGTAATCCCAACCGCCGGAAACATCGACGCACTGATGCCTGCGCTCCCGTCATGGCGGCCCACGGGTCGGGCTACGCCCGCCCGAGGACAGCTCCGGCCCGCACCACCATTTTCGGGGCACACTCTTATACCAGTCCGCATAATGATTGACGTACGTGGGTCAATAAAACCGTCATGGTCCGCGCAGGCGGACCACCCACGACTTTGTTGCTGTGATCTGCACAGTCGTGGGTGGCGGGCCGGAGCCTGTCCTCGGGCGGGCGAAGCCCGACCCGTGGGCCCGCCATGACGGTAGGGGGCGGCCGGTACGTCAACGTCAAGGAGGACTGGTATTACTGTGCGAAAACCTCATGCACCGTGAGCCGTGCGCGTCGCAGCCGACAAGCGGGCCGCTCGATGGGGGCGGCCCCAACCGGGCCAACCGCCTCACTGGCCAGGGCGGCCAACCAGAGCGCTCGCGGCCTTTGCGGCACGATAACTCCATGCGCCGTGAGGAAGTCCCCACCCCCCACCGCGGGGCGGCCGGGTGCCAACCGCGGCCGCATACGCAGTGAACAAGACCTCATGCAACGTGAGCCGATCCCGCCCGTACCCCTGGGGCCACTCGCCGGGGCAGCCCGCCGGGGCTGTGGCCCTGGCGGAGCCGGGTCACGTCATGGATGCGCTGACAACCCCATGCGCCGTGAAAAAGGGCTGGTTCGGCCTCCAAAAGGCCGAACTCGCCATCACCAACGCGCGACTGCCGCAATGGAACGCCTTCGCCGAGGGCCGCCCGCTGCTGCTGTTACCTTTGGTCGTGCCCGACCCGAACGAGCAACTTGCCAAAGTTCCGCCCGCCGAGGATCCCGGCCAGCGCTTCCGGCGCCTGATCCAGCCCCTCGATGATGTCCTCCCGGTATACCAGGCTGCCATCGGCGACCCAGGGGGCCGCCATGGCGCGCCATTCGGTGAAGCGGGCAGGGCGGTCGGATACGATAAAGCCCTGGATCAAAACGGACTTGCCAACGACGAAGCCCAGATTGGGGCCTGGGGGGAACACGGCCTCGTTATACTGGGACACCATGCCGCACATGGCGACGCGGGCATGGCGGTTGAGCTGGTCGAACACCGCGGCCTGCACGGCGCCGCCGACATTCTCAAAATACCCGTCGATCCCGTCCGGGCAGGCCAGCTTCAGCTCCCGCGCCAGATCCATCGAGCGATGGTCGATACAGTCGTCGAAGCCGAGGCCATCCTGCACCCAGAGGCATTTCTCCGACCCACCGGCGACGCCCACGACGCGCGCCCCGGCCCGCTTGGCCAGCTGTCCGGCGATCGAGCCCACCGCGCCCGAAGCGGCGGAGATCACGATCGTCTGCCCCTTCTGCGGCTTGATGATCTCGGTCACGCCGGCATAAGCGGTGGCGCCGGGCATGCCCAGCACGCCCAGATAGGCCGACAAAGGCGCCCCGGCGGAGCGGTCGATCTTGACCAGACCATCCCCGCGGCTGACCGAATGGGTCTGCCACCCCCGCGCGCCCGACACGACATCACCCACCGCGAACCGCGGATCGGCGGAGGCAATCACCTCCCCCACCGTTTCCCCGGTCATGACTTCGCCAATCTGGATGGCGACGGCATAGGTCTGTTCGGCGCGGAGACGGCCGCGCATATAGGGGTCGATGGACAGCCAGAGGGTCCGGGTCACAACCTCCCCCGCCGCCGGCTCGGGAATCAGATCCTCCCGGATCTCGAAATCGTTCGGGCTCGGTTCACCATCCGGACGGCGTTTCAGCACGACGGACTGGCGGAGTTGGTTGGATCCGGACATGGGCTTACGCGGCCTCCGCTTTCAGGACCAGGCGGCCGGTCACCTTGCCGTCGCGCAGGCGCATCAGCGCGCTATCGGCCTGGTTCTGCGGCACGGTTTCAACCGGGAGCGCCTGCAATGCGCCACTCTGGGCGAGCTGGACCAGTTCGCGCAACTCCTTCGGGTTACCCACATAGCTCCCCTGCACCGTCAGCGCGCGGATCGCCATGATCGGCAGCGGCAGCATGAGTTCGCCGCCGAACAGGCCGACCTGCACCAGCTTGCCGCCCTTGCGCAAAGCGGCGAAGGCGAAGCGGGCGGTGGCGGTGCCGTTGACGAGATCCACCACCGCCAGAACCGGGCCTCCAGCGGCCTCGATAATGCGGGCGGTCACGCCGTCACCGCTGCCATCGACGACCTTATGGGCACCGGCGGCCAGAGCAGCGGCGCGCTTTTCGGCGCTGATGTCGACGGAGATGATGTTCTGATGCTTCAGCGCCTTCAGCACCGCGATGGCGTTCAGGCCAAGACCGCCGGCACCCACCAGCACAATGGCCTCGTTCGGCGTATAGCCGGGCGTGGACATCGCCTTTTTGATGCCGGAGAACACCGTGATGCCCGAGCAGGCATAGGTCGCGGCGACCGCGGGATCGAGCGTGCCGGGATCGACCAGGTGCCGCGCATGCGGTGCGATCACATGCGTGCCGTAACCGCCGTTCTGGTAGACGCCCAGGCTGCGGGCGGCGACGGTGCACATATTGTCCTCTTCCGCGAGGCAGGTGGCGCAAGTGCCGCAACCCAGCCAGGGGAAGACGATACGCAGATCGCCGACTTTCACGCCGGCGGCATCGGGGCCGAGCTTGACCACGCGGCCCACGATCTCATGCCCCATCGCCAGCGGCAGGGTCACGCCACGATCGACCAGCGACATCTTCTGCCCGCCGCCAACGTCGTAATAGCCTTCCCAGATGTGCAGGTCGGAGTGGCAGACCCCACAATGGGTGACTTCGAGGAGGATTTCGGTGCCCTTCGGCTCCGGCGTCGACATCTCGATTTCCTGCAGAGGCTTCCCGTTCTCGACGACGGCCCAGGCGCGCATGATTTTGGCTCCAGTGTTGGAATGACGGATAGTGGAAAGGTGGGGTGGATGGATAGCGTGCGGGGGGCTGGGGTCAAGATGCGCCCCCCGCGGTCGGGATCAGGCCTTGGTCAACACCTCCGGATTGGTCACCCGCACCGGCTTGCCATCCAGGAACCCCAGCGCGTTCTCAATCATCTGCGGGTAGAACCCATCCCAGGTCTCCTTCACCCCGTAGCCCATATGCGGCATCAGCACCGTATTCGGGGCCGCGCGCAAAGCGTGAGACACCGGCAGCGGTTCCCGATCATACACATCCAGCGCCGCCACGATCTTGTTCGCATGCAGCGCCGCCAGCATCGCCGCCTCATCGATGATCGGCCCGCGCGACGTGTTGATCAGGATCGCCCCCTGCTTCATCCGCGCGATATCAGCCGACCCAATCAGCCCGCGAGAGCGCGGCGACAGCACCAGGTGGATGGAGATCGCATCGGACTGCGCCATCAGCTCGTCCTTGCTGACCAGCGTCACGCCCATCTCGGCGCAGCGTTCGGCGGTGAGGTTCTGGCTCCAGGCGATGACATTCATGCGCAGCGCCTTGCAATAGGTCGCCATATAGCCGCCCAGACGCCCCAGACCCATCACGCCCATGGTCTTGCCGGCCAGGCCGACGCCCACCGGCACGCCCATCTGGAAGGTGCCATCGCGCATATTGGCATCACCGCGCGGGATCCCGCGTGCGGCGGCGATCAGCAGCCCCAGTGCCAGTTCGGCTGTCGCGGAGTCAGCATACCCGCCGCCCGAGGTGTTACACACCACGATGCCCCGCGCCGTGCAGGCGGGCGTGTCCAGCGACGCATTGCGCGCCCCGGTCATGCCCAGCATCCGCAGCTTCGGCAGGCGGTTGATCAGCGTGCCCGGCAGCGGCGTCCGCTCCCGCATCGACAGCACGATGTCGAAGTCGGCCAGCTTCTCAGCCGCATCGTCCTCATTGGCGAAGGCCTCCTGGAAGATGGAGACATCGGCACGGGCCTCCAGCCCGGACCAGTCGGCCGCATTGCGGGCCACGCCCTGCCAATCGTCCAGCACCGCCACTTTGGATTTGTTGCTCATGGATGGGTCCTTCCCCAGGGTTCGATGGCCGCAAGGTGGCGCTGGCGGGGCGCTGGCGCAAGCTTGCCTGTTGTGATGACCTGCCGCCGATCAAACACAGGAGTCGCATATGACACAGGTCGCCGTCATCGGGGCCGGGCTGATTGGCCGGGCATGGTCCATCGTGTTCGCCCGCGCCGGATTCGATGTCGCCCTCTGGGACAAATTCCCGGAAGCCGTCCCCGCCGCGCTGGATTTCATCGCCGACAGGCTGCCGGAACTGCGGGAGAATGGGCTGCTGGCCGATGAGCCCGACACCGTCCTGGCCCGCATCCGCCGCGTGGATGATCTGGCGGAGGCCTTGCGTGACGCCGAATACGTGCAGGAGAACGGACCCGAGCGCGTGCCAGAGAAGATCGCCCTGTTCGCCGATTTGGATCGGCTGGCCCGGCCGGACGCGGTGCTGGCGAGCTCCACCAGCGGCATCCCCGCCAGCGCGTTTACCGAGGGACTGGCCGGGCGCGCCCGCTGCCTCGTCGCGCATCCCGTCAACCCGCCTTATCTGATCCCGCTGGTGGAAATCTGCCCGGCGCCCTGGACGGATGCCGAGACCGTCGCCCGCACCCGGGCCATCATGACCAAGGCCGGTCAGGTGCCGGCGACCGTGAAGAAGGAAATGGACGGCTTCGCCCTGAACCGCCTGCAAGGGGCGCTGCTGGCTGAAGCCTTCCGGCTGCTGGCCGATGACGTGATCTCCCCCACGGACCTGGATGCGCTGGTGAAGCACGGGCTGGGCCTGAGGTGGAGCTTCATGGGGCCATTGGAGACAATTGACCTGAACGCGCCCGGTGGTCTGGCGGATTACTGCAACCGCTACGGGCCGCTCTATGCGGCGATGCAACAGCAGATGACGCCCCTGGCCTGGGATGAGGCCCTTGTCGGCCGTTTGCAGGCGGCGCGGCGCGCCGAACTCCCGGGCAATATGCAGCCGGTGCGCCAGGAATGGCGCGATCGCCGGCTGATGGCGCTTTTGGCCCACAAGGCCGGGCAGCCGGAGTAGCGCGGTTACGGGGTTCTGGCCGGCCTGGCGGCCGGAATCCCGGGCGGCACCAGGCGTTCGGACGAGGCAATTTTGACCGCCGCCACATTGCCGGCCTGACGCGCTGTACTCGTGAAATGCACCCCAGCCAGCACCACGCCGACCAGGCCGGCTGCAAGCAACATGGTGAAGAGTTGCTGGCCGCGGGAGTAGCGGATTTGGATCGGCTCCCGCTCCCCCGGAGTCAGGGTCTGCTTACCATTGGCCGGTTCGGCCGCCGTCATGCGCATCTGTTCCCGGATACTCTGCCAACCTGCCTGCTCTGACATGCGCCATTTCCTCCTTCGGGATGCACGATCCGTGAGCCGGATCCTGCCCAAGCGGCCGACGAGTCGACCTCGATGGTCAAAATGTCATTTATGACACTCATGACCAAAGGAGATGTATCAAAATTTACGAGAATTCTGTGAGGAATGTCACACTCAGAAGGAGAAATGTAAGGTTGAATCGAGATGATGTGTCGTATTATATCTAAATATGATACATATTTCTAATTTTGATGCAATTTTGAAGCCTGCTTCGCCCTACCGGACGGCGGGCGGGCGCCGCAGCGACCAGAAGGCCACGCTGCCGCAAACATAAAACCCAATCGCCAGCCAGAAAGCCGCCCGGTAGGTACCGGTCATGTCAAAGACGAAGCCTGCCAGCCAGGCGCCAGCCCCCGCGCCAACCCCGGTGCCGATGGAGATGACCCCTAAGATTGTCCCCAGATTGGGCCCCGGGAACAAATCGGCCGTCTTCGCGGTGATCGCCGGTCCGCGCGCGCCCCAGGTCAGTCCGAAGAAGCAGCCATGCAGCCAAAGCAAAAGATGCTGATCCGGGCTGGTGATCATCAAGGCGAACACCACGCCCAGAATAGAGGTGCCATAGGTGACGACCGCTGAAATCTCACGCCCGACATAATCTGACAGCGTGCCCGTGATGATCACGCCGGGCAGCGACAGGAAGGCGCCCAGCCCGAGAACACCCGCCGCGTAGAGCTTGTCGAACCCGATATCCACCGCGAAGGCCAATTGGTGCAGGGCCACCAGAAAACTGCCGAGGCCGGTGAACACATAGACCAGCATGAGAAGCCAAAAATGCGGGGTCCGCATGGCCTGTTTCAGCGTCCAGCCCTCGCCGCCCGCCGCCCGGCGTGCCGCACGGGCACCCGGCGCCGGATCGGTGCGGCGGAACAGAGCGCCCAGCGGCACGATCATCGCCGCCATGAACACGCCCTGCCACAGATAAGCGCCGCGCCAGCCAAGCCCGGCGACCATCATGGTTGACAGCGGGGCGGAGAAAGCGCGGGCAAAGCCATTGGCGGACTGCACGATGGCGACCGCCATGCCGCGGTTTTTCACGAAATGCTCGGACAGCAACGGGACAAACACCACCAGGCCGAGGCAATTCGCCCCCAGTGTCATCACCACCCCGTACAGCAGCCACATATGCCACAAGGCATTGGCATAGGCGCTCGCGAACAATCCGGCCGCCAGTAGACATCCCCCGCCCAGGATCAGGCGCCGCGGTCCAAGCCGATCGACCAGCATCCCCACCAGCGGTGATGTGAGACCACTGACGATTTGAGAGACGGAATAGGCGACGGACGCATCAGCACGGCTCCAACCGAAGGCCTCGATAAAGGCCACGAGGAAGACAGTGTACGAGTGCATAAATCCCGCGCCAACGGAAAACGTCAGAAACGCGCCGCCCAGCAAGAACCAGGTACGGGACGATGACAATCTTGCGGGTGTGATCGAGGGCTCGGACATGATCCCCCGGTTTTGCCTCGCGTTGCGGCGAATGGCCAGACTCGCTGCCCACATGCCAGCCAATCCGAACCACAGTCAGCGATTCGCCGTTGCGTCCTCGCGGCAAACACGCGACGCTACCTCCATAAACGCGACATCCAGATCGCACCCCAGGGAGAGTTTCATGCGTCGCCGCACACTGATGACAATGGCCGCCGCCGCGTCCTTGCCATCCCGCTTCGCCATCGCCCAGCCGATGCGGGACAAGACATTGCGCTTCGTGCCGCAGGCCAATCTCAGTCTGCTTGACCCGATCTTCACCACCGCCCAGCCGACGGTGAACCATGGATACGCGGTCTACGATCTGTTGTTCGGGATCAACGGCAAGCTCGAACCGAAACCACAGATGGCGGAGGGCTACACGCTGTCCGATGACGGCCGCACCTACACCATCAAGCTGCGCGACGGGCTGAAATTCCATAATGGGGAGCCGGTGCGCGCCCAGGATTGCGCCCCCAGCCTCGCCCGCTGGGCAGCGCGGGAGACGATCGGTCAGACCATCTGGCAATACGTTGACAGCTGCGCCGCCAGCGACGACCGCACGATGACGATCAAGCTTAAGCGGCCCATCGGCATCTTCGTTGATGCGATCGCCCGCGGCGGCGCCTCGGTCGCGTTCATGATGCCCGAGCACATCGCCAAAACCGACCCGTTCAAGCAGATATCGGAGACCATCGGCTCCGGCCCGTATCGGTTCCTGAAGGACGAATTCATCCCCGGCGCCGCCGTGTCGTACGAACGCAACAAGGACTACGTGCCGCGGCAGCAGCCGGCGGAGTGGTCCTCGGGCGGCAAGATGGCGCATTTTGAGCGGATCGAGTGGAAGATCATCCCCGATACCGCCACCGCCGCCGCGGCCCTGCAATCGGGGGAAGTCGATTGGTACGAGCACTGCCAGGCGGATCTGCTGCCGGTCCTGCGCAAGAACCCGGATATCAAGTTCGGGCGGGCGAACCCGACCGGGTACAACGGCGTGCTGCGCTTCAATCACATGCACCCGCCCTTCAACAATGTGAAGGTGCGCCAGGCCGTGCTGCTGGCGATCCATCAGGAAGACTACATGGCCGCCGTCACCGGCGGCGACAAGTCGCTGTACATGACCTGCAACTCGATGTTCCCCTGCGGCAGCCGCTATGACCGCAATCTTGGCGCCGGTGTCATGCTGGGCGACATGGACAAGGCCAAGGCCGCGCTGGCGGCGTCGGGCTATGCCGGGGAGCGCACGGTGCTGCTCAATCCCACCGACCTCGTCAGCGTCGGGCCGCTGGGGGATGTGACCTACGATATCCTCAAGCGCATGGGCATGAATGTGGAGATGGTGGCGACCGACTGGGGCACCGTCGCGCAGCGGCGCACCAACCGCGATACCGTCGACAAAGGCGGCTGGTCGCTGCACCACACCTGGGGGCCGTCCACCATCCGCCAGACCCCGGTCGAGCACAGCCAGATCCGCGGCCAGGGCCAGAAGGGCTGGTTCGGCTGGTATGAGGATGCGGAGATGGAGCGCCTGACGCGGGATTTCGTCGAAGCACCGACACTGGCCGAACGCGACGCCATCGCCGACACCATCCAGAAGCGGGCCTTCGAGACGGTGCCGTCGATCCCGCTGGGGACCTTCCAGATCCCCACCGCCTATCGCCGCAACCTCACCGGACTGATTGAAGCCACGGGGCCGTATATGTGGAACATCAGGCGGGTGTGATCCGGGGGTATTATACCAGACGCCGTTGAAATTGACTCTCCTCTCGAGGGAGGGGTGGGGGGAGGGGTCAATCCCCCCGCAACTGTGCCTTTTCACCCCTCCCCCCGGCCCCCTCCCTCAAGGGGAGGGGGAGACACCATGGGTTAACATCAGGGGCGGCTGGTATTAAATTTCAGGACTGTGTTTTCGTCCGTATCGGCTGCAGCTCCAAACAACCGTCATCCCCGGGCTTGTCCCGGGGACCAATCGCGGCAGAGGCGGAAACCTTGGT
>CAIUPC010000289.1 GCA_903900905.1 uncultured Acetobacteraceae bacterium | reverse complement strand
GACATCGGTGCCGGGAGGCACCGCGGCTTCCGGCAGGTCGACCACATCGCCGGCGAGGGCTGTCACCGGGAAGGCCGCGCTGGGCCGAGGCGGTTCATGCATGTCGAACAGGGTCAGTGAGGTGACCGGCTGCCCCCCCAATGTCCCTTCACGGGCCAGCCGTTCCGCGATCTTGCGACCCAGGAATCCAGCGCCGCCGAGGATGGTGATGTTCATACGCGTTCTCCGACTATCGCCGGCAAGATTGCACCCAGGCGCGATGCGGTCCACCGTCACGCCATGCTGACAGCGCGCCCATTTCGTCTGTTTCCCAACCCTCGCCACGGGGTTCCGGGGGTTGTTGTGCTCCCCGCCGGCGGATTTCGCCGTGCCAAGGCTGAGATCACGGGGTGGGCTGGCTACGCACCCACACCTTTGCGTGACCTGGCCAGTATCGCTGCTGACGCGCGAGTGGCGCGGATCGCGCTGAAAGACGAATCCGGCCGGTTCGGGCTTGGCAGCTTCAAATCCCTGGGCGGCGCCTATGCGGTCGGGAATTTGCTGGCTGATGCGCTGGCCCGCCAGGGGGGTGCGCGGGGGATCAGGTCATCGGTTCTGGCAGCGGGCACTTATCGGAGCCAGACCGAGGCGATGACGGTCACGTGCGCCACGGATGGCAATCATGGACGCTCGGTTGCCTGGGGTGCCCAACGGTTCCACTGCCGCTGTGTGATCTTCGTGCATGAAACCGTCAGCCAGGGACGGATCGACGCGATCGCGGCTTATGGAGCGGAGGTCATAAGGGTTCCTGGTACTTATGATGACTCGGTGCGGGAGGCATCGCGTCAGGCCGAACAGCATGGCTGGCTGGTCGTCTCCGACACGTCATGGCCGGGATATACCGAAGTGCCCCGCGATATCATGCAGGGTTACCGGCTGATGGCGGATGAGGCCGCCGATCAATGGGACGGACCACCCCCGACGCATGTGTTCATTCAGGGCGGCGTTGGCGGGGCAGCGGCCGCGGTGACGGTGCAGATGCGGGCGCGGTTTCAGCCGGCTCCCATAGCAGTGGTGGTGGAGCCGGATAACGCGGCCTGCCTGCTCGCCAGCGCGGAACTGGATGAATTAACGGCGGTGCCGGGTAATCTGGACACCGTTATGGCTGGTCTCGCCTGCGGTGAACCCAGCCTCCTGGCATGGGAGGAATTGCGCCGTGCCGCCGCGGCGTTCATGGCAATTCCGGATGAGGCCGCGATTGAGACCATGCGGCTTCTCGCGGATCGAGGCATTGTCGCGGGCGAGTCCGGCGTTGCGGGCCTTGCGGGCTGCTTACTCGTGGCAGCGGACGCGACCTCCCGGGTGATCCTGGGCCTGACCGCAGACAGCCGGGTGCTGGTGTTCAGCACCGAGGGTGCGACTGATACAGAACTTTACCAAAAGCTTATCGGCGAAAGGGCCTGATAACGATAATTTTTGTCTCAGCTGTCTGGAAAGCTGTTATGTTACGGCTGACTGGTCCATCTCTTTTGGAGGTTGGGATATCAGCATGCGTAAACGGTTACCAATAACAACCCTGATCGCAGTCGTTGGCCTGACTTACGGGCTTTATCCCTATGTCGCGCTGAGTCAGTTGGAATCCGCTGTTCGCCATGGCGATCCCGTCTCACTTGCCCAACTGATCGATTGGTCGGCGGTGCGAGAAGGGATCAAAGAAGATATCTGCGACCTGGTGATGGATCACCCGGCGCAGGGCACGGCGCAAGATGTGTTACCGCCATTCGGGGCATCGTTCGTGCGTGGTGTGGCAGGTACTGCTGTTGACCGCACAATCACCGCGGAAACCCTGGTTGCCGCCACGCGTAACACGCCATCCGATGACAGCAACGCATTCGATGGAACGCGGATCAGTTGGGCCTTTTTTACCGGCCTCGACAGTTTTCGGATTGGTGTCATAACCCCCGGAACGACGGAACCAGTTCTTGTCGATATGGAATTAAGGGGCTTCAAGTGGCTGGTGAGGCGGGTTTCACTGCCACCCGCCTTGCTCGAAAACAGCCACCTCCATACCTGACTCAGGCCTTGGGCTTGGGCGCTTCGACGGGACCGCCCGCCTTTTTCCACGCGCCGAAACCACCCTCGATATGGGCGACATTCTCCAATCCCATGTCCTGTGCGGTTTTCGCTGCCAGGGCCGAACGCCAGCCGCCGGCGCAGAAGAACACGAACCGCTTGGGTTCGGCGAACACTGGCTTGTGGTAGGGGCTTTCCGGATCG
>CAIUPC010000288.1 GCA_903900905.1 uncultured Acetobacteraceae bacterium | reverse complement strand
CAGCGGGGTCGTGGTGAACGACACCATCCATGATTTTTACGGCTTTCCCCCCGCGCTCTATGCGTTGCGCTATCCCGCGCCGGGGGACGCCGCCCTCGCCGCGGAAATCGCGGCGACGCTCACGGCCCAGGGGTTAGCGGCGACCGTCGATCACACCCGCGGCCTGGACCATGGGGCCTGGGTGCCGCTTCTGCTGATGTATCCGGACCACGACATTCCGGTGATGCAGCTCTCGCTGCAACCCTACCTGGGGCCGGAGCATCATCTGCTGCTCGGCCGCGCCTTGGCCTCATTGCGCGCGCAAGGCGTTCTGGTCATCGGGTCCGGCGGCCTGACGCATAATCTGCGCCGCCCCCGCGCACCGGAGGAAAACAGCCCCGCCGCCCCCGATGTCGACGCCTTTGCCGACTGGATGACCCTGGCGTTGACCGAAAACCGGCTGGACGACCTGCTGGATTACCGCCGCAAGGCACCCTATGCCGCGGCGCAGCATCCGACGGATGAGCACTTGCTACCGCTCTATGTCGCAATGGGCGCGGCGGGGGAGAACGCGAAGGCCACCCGGCTCCATGCCAGCACGTCGTTTGGCGTGCTGCGGATGGATACGTTCGCCTTCAGTTGAAACGCGATTACCCCAGCACCGGCACCGCATCGTGCCCGAAATAAGCCTGTTCCAGCCGGTGCGGCAGGTTCGGTTCTGACGTATCGGCCTCGAGCACGATCTTGCCCTGCGCCATCGCGTAGACCCTGTCGGCCAGGCCCAGTGCCTTTTCGATCAGCTGCTCGACCAGCAATATCGCCGTCCCGGCATCGCGCAGGGACGCCGCGACCGACAACACCCGATCAACCAGCACCGGCGACAGACCAGCGGAGGGTTCGTCCAGCATCAGCAGCTTCGGCCGCCGCACCAGCCCCTGCGCCACGGCCAGCATCTGCTGTTGCCCGCCGGACAGCGCCCCGCCCTTGTCCAGGCGTTTGGCGGCGATTTCGGGGAAATAGGACAGGGCCTCTTCGACCCGCGATGCACGCTCCCGCGCCGGCAGGTCGTAGCCGGCCAGCAGCAGGTTGTCGTTGACGGACAGCTGGGTGAACACCCGATGCCCCTCGATCACATGCACCAGCCCGCGCCGGGCGGCTTCCCGCGGCGACACACCGGCCAGATCCTGGCCGGCGAAGCGCGCCTGGCCGCCCCAGGGCAGCAGGCCGGACACCGCGCTGAGCAGCGTCGTCTTGCCGGCCCCGTTGGGGCCAAGCAAAGCCACGATCTCGCCGGGGCGGATGACCATGTTGATGCCGTGCAGCACCGCGATCTTGCCGTAGCCGGCCGTCAGACCGGACACGGAGAGTAAGGGTTCAGCCGCCGAGATAGGCACTGACGACCTCCTTATGCGCGCGAATATCGGCCGGGGTGCCCGACGCCAGTTCTTTGCCCAGGTTCAACACCGTCACATGATCGCAGATATCGAAGATCAGGTCAGCGTGATGCTCAACCAGCAGGACACCGATGCCCTGCTTTGCCATGGCCTTGATGAGTTCCCCTAAACGCTGGATCTCATCGCCCGAAAGGCCGGCGGCGGGTTCGTCCAGCAGGATGAAGGCGGGGTTGAGGATCAGTGCCCGCGCGATCTCCATGAACCGCAATTCTGAATGCTGCAGCCGATCGGCCCGGACTTCGGCGAGGGCTTCCAGGCCGACGGTGGACAGGGCCTGCATCGCCTTGGCGGTCAGGTGCTTCTCATCCCGGCGATGGCGGGGCAGGCTGAGGACGGATTCCACGAAATTGGCGGTGCCCTCGATCGTGGCGCCGATCATGACGTTGTCCAGCACGGAGGCCTCACCGATCAGACGGGGTGTCTGGAAGGTGCGGGCAATGCCCAGCGCCGCGCGGGTGCGTGGCAAGCCGTGTGGCAGCGGGGCGGAGCCCAGGAACGCCTCCCCCTGCTGCGGCGCATAATAGCCGGAGATCACGTTCAGCGTGGTCGTCTTGCCGGAGCCGTTGGGGCCGATCAGCCCATGGACCTCCCCTTGGCGGATGGTGATGTCGAGCCCGTCGATGGCGCGCACGCCGCCGAAGGCCAGCACCACGTTCTTCAGCACGATGTCACCGCGGGCAGTGCCATGGCCGGAGATCAACCCCGGCTTCGGCACGATGGAGCGGTTGCTCGCCAGCGGCCGGCGGTTCTTGAAGTCGATCATGGCCGCGATGCCGCCGGGCATGGCCAGGACGATCGCCAACAACAGCGCCGCGTACAGGAACGTGGACCAGGCCACCAGCGGGGCGGCGAATTCCGGCAGCAGCGTCAGAATGACGTTGCCAATGAGCGGGCCGAGGATGGAGCCGCGGCCACCGACCAGGATCGCGATGAAGAACGTCACCGACAGATCGAAGCTGAAGGCTTCCGGGGTGATGTAGGATTGCAGCGTCGCGAACAGCCCACCCGCGACACCGGCGCAGGCGCCCGCGAACAGGAACACCGTCGTCAGCAGATGCGGTTTGGAAATGCCCACCGCCTCCGCCGCCACTTCGGCGTCGCGGATCGCGACCAGCGAGCGGCCGAAGCGGCTTTGCGCCACGTTCGACGACAGCCAGGTCACGAACGCCGCCAGCGCCAGGGCAAAGAGGTAGAAGCCCCAGGGCGTGTCGAAAGGCTTGGGTAACTCAGGACCGGCCAGGCCGATGCCGCCGCCGGTGACGCTCTGCCAGGCCAGCGCCACCTGGGTGACGATGGTGGCGAAGCCGAGCGTGGTCATGGCGAAGTAGAAGGTGCGCAGGCGCAGCGCCGGCAAGCCGACAATGACGCCGGCGATGGCCCCGACAACCCCGGCGGCGCCGAAGGACACGAACGGGTCGACCCCGAATTTCGTCACCAGAACCGAGGACGTGTAGGCCCCGAGCGTCAGCAGCGCCACGTAGCCGATAGCCAGCTGCCCGCCATAGCCGACAACCAGATTGAGCCCGCCGACAAGCACCCAATAGACCGCCGCCCGGGCGCCGATAACGGCCCAGTAGTCATTGCTGAACAGCGGCAGCAGCAGCGCCGCGCCGAACAGCGCGAAGAAAGGAAGCGCGCGTTGCATCGTTATACCCGCCGTGACGGCGCCGCGCCGAACAGCCCTTGCGGGGCCACCAGCAGCACCACAATGAACACCGTAAACACCGCGACCGAGGCGAAGACGCCACCCACGATGAAGTTGGCCGCCTGTTGGAACAGGCCCAGCGCCAGCCCGCCAATCAGCGCGCCGCGATTATTGCCCAGCCCGCCGAGCGCAACAGGCACGAAACCCAGGAAGTTCAGCATGGCGCCATTGGCGAAGAAGGCCAGCAGCAGCTCGCCTGAGGCGAAACCGGCCAACCCGCCGACAACGCCGGCCAAAGCGTAGCTCGCCATGCGCAGATTGCGCTCCGGCAAGCCCAACGCGCGGGCGGCGAAATTGTCCTCGGCGATCGCGAGGAACGCACGGCCGACAAGCGTGCGGCGGTAGAGATATTCCAGCCCGCCGACAGCCGCCGCGCAGGCGACGACGGGAAGCCAGAATTTCTCATCGAACGGCCCGCCCTCTCCGATCCCGATCAAACGGGGGAAAGGCTGCGGCTCGGTGCTGAATTCAATGGCGGTGAACTGCTGGATCATCAGCGCGAGACCCAGCGTCGACAGCACATAGAGGTGCTGATCCAACGCGC
The DNA here is from genome assembly GCA_903900905.1 of uncultured Acetobacteraceae bacterium. GTDB lineage: Bacteria > Pseudomonadota > Alphaproteobacteria > Acetobacterales > Acetobacteraceae > Rhodopila. The sequence goes on along the minus strand of CAIUPC010000288.1, from coordinate 5,090 downwards.
CCAGCACCGGGCGGACGGCAACGAACTCGGTCACGAGTCCGATGATCGCGCAGCCCGCCAGCGCCAGGATCATGCCGGGAATAACCGGGATACCCATGCGGCCGATAAAGATCGCCCCCAGCACCCCACCGGCCATGCCAAGCTGGCCGGCGGTGAAGCTCATGACCCGGGAAGCGGAGAACATCAGATTATAGGTGATCCCGATCAGTGCGTAGGTCGCACCGACCGCGATCCCGGCCGCCAATATCGCGGAGAGCATGATGGGTTACGCGTAGCCGGGCGCGAGGGAGAAGGCCCCGTCATGCTGGCTATTGGCCTTCTGCATGACAATTTCCTCGGTCTGGTAGCCGTTATGCTCGGTCGCGGTGAAGCTGTAGGTGCCGTACAGGCCGGGCCAGTTCTTGAGTGAATTCCAATAGCCGATGATCTTGTCGGAATCCGACGAGCCTGTCTTATCGACGGCTTCCGCGATCAGCCGGATCGAATCAACGCCCGACACAACCCACCACAACGACGTGTCATCCAGCGCGAACTTGCCCTTGACCGCTTCGACGAAGGCCTGCGTGCGCGGCGGCAATTTGCCCTTGTCATCGAAGCTGCAGCTCTTGTAGCCGATGATATAGACCTTGTCCCAGTTCTCCGGCCTGGTGACGAGCTTGCCAACGTCGCCTGAGCCCATGACGGGATGGCCGACGATGGGGACATCCCATTTCAGCTCCGCGCGGGCGTTCATGATCCGCGACGCCAGGCCGGTGGAGACCGTCCAGGCGACGATGGCATCGGCGCCGGCGTTCTTCATACGCAGCAGATCGGGGGTAACGTCGGGCTGCGCCGGATCAATGGTGCCGGAATACGCCACCTCGATCCCGGCTTTCTTGAAACCGGCAACGGAGTCGTCATGGGCCGCCGTGCCGTAGCCGGTGGCATCGGCCACCACGGCGACTTTCTTCGCCTTCACGACGTTGATCGTGTAGTTGCGCACCGCCGCGTCCCACTGACTGTTGGCGGGGGTGACGCGGAACGCATTCGGATATTTCACCGGGTCGATCAGGCTGTTGACCACCCCGGCCACCAGGCTCGGCGTCTTCGCGCGCGCCATGATCGGCGTCGTCGCCAGCAGCTCACCGGAGTTCGTGGGCCCCCAGATCGCATGCACTTTGAAGCGGGAGATGACCTCCTGCGTCGCATTCACGGCCTTGGTCGGATCACCCTGGGTGTCACGCACAATCAGCTCGATCTTACGGCCGTGAATACCGCCCTTGGCGTTGATTTCATCGGTCGCCCAGCGGACGCCGCGATCGAAGCCGATCGCGGGCGACGCCAAAGGCCCCGTCAAAGCCGCCAGCCAGCCAATCCGGATCGGCTCCGCCTCCGCGCGCGCGGCGGTGCTGAACGTGGTGGCGCTGGAAGCCGCGAGGGCGGTCAGCGCGAAATCGCGGCGGGTCAGGGTCATGGCGTTTTCCTCATACTACTGATGGGTAGCTTCCTCCCGAGGATACAGGCTGGGCGCTGGCACACAAGCCAGCGAAATTTTTGATCTTTTTTCGCCGCTGCAAACCCTTTGTTAACTTTCTCCATGTCTTATGCGGCGACGCCAACTGGGACGCCCACCACCATGATCAATTTCCCCGCTGAAAATGAACAATTCATGCTGTCTGATGACGGCCATATGCAAACCGTGCTGCTGGAAAGCCGGCAACGCTGGCGCGACATGGTCGCCTTGGCATGCGACTTCGTCTTTGAGACGGATGCTTTGGGCTGCCTGACATACCTGCATCCCGACGCCATCCTCGGGTGGCCGGCGGCATCGCTCCTGGGGCGTTCCGCGGCTTTTCTGCTGACTGATGCCGCCGGCGGGTTCGACCCATTCCGCGCCACGACGCGGGTGCGCCATCGCCACGTCTGGCTGAAGCGCGGCGATGGCGCGGTTGCTTGTCTGACGGTCGCGGCTGAACCCATCATCGACCGGCACGGGACCATCATCGGGACCCGGGGCATTGCGGTCGATATTACCGAGGCCGATGCCGAAGCCGCGCGCATGGCCGGCGCCCTGCGCCTGGGCTCGGCGTTGGATCATGTGCTGTCGCGCATGGGGCAGGAAATCCTGGCACCGAGGATGCTGCAGGCGGCGCTCGACGCGCTGGCGCACGCGCTGGGCGCAGAGGGCGCGGCGCTGATGACCGTGCGGGCGGGCTTACCACCGCACCTTGCACATGCGGCCGGAACCGGCGCCGCGCTGATTGTGGACGCCGCCGCCGCATTGATCGGCGCGCACACCGGCGCCCCGGTGGCCGGCGCGGCGGGGGATGGTGGACCGTTGCTGGTCGACATTTGCCGCACCCGGTTCGGCGGCCAGGCGGGGCTGGCCGCCTGGCGCGTACCAGGCGCCAGGGCGTGGGACAGCGACGACATCCGGCTGCTGGCGGCCTCCGGGAAAATTATCCGGATGGCGTTGGAACATGAGGCAATCCAGCATGAAATGATGCGCCAGGCCCGAACCGACCCGCTCACCGGCTTGCTGAACCGGCGGGCGTTTCGGGAAGAGGTCCTCCGCCACACCGGCCGCACCGAACAGGAAACCCTGCCGGCCACGTTGGTTTTCGTCGATCTCGATCATTTCAAGACGGTCAACGACCGCTTTGGGCATGAGGTCGGGGACGAGGTGTTGCGCCGCACCGCGTCCCTGCTGCGGGAGACATTTCGTCCCGGCGACCTGATCGCCAGGCTAGGCGGCGATGAATTTGCCCTTTGGCTGGGTGGCGCCGACCATATGACGGCGGCGGAGCGGGCGGAGGCGCTCCGTGTCAGCGTGCCGGCGGCGCTGGCCTGCATTGTTGGCGATAGCACCCCGCGCATCACGCTCTCTATCGGCATCGCCACCCGTCAGGCGCGCACCGATGAGGATATCGACGGCCTCATTCGCCGGGCCGATGAAGCGATGTATGAGGCCAAACGCCACGGCCGTGGCCATTGGCGTGTATCACTGCTGGCAGCCGGCTGATGCAGCACCTGCCCGACGAGGAAACCGCGCGCGTGCGCGCATTGCTGTCCACCAGGCTGGCGGCGTTGACCGCCAGCCTTCCGGCCGGCCCACGATCGGATCTGTCCCGCCAGGCCTTTGAGACACTCATCCTGCTCGTGCGAAACGAAGCGGAACGGGTCCGTGCCGTGATCGCGGAGGCCGTGAAGGACATGCCGCACGCGCCACGGGAGCTGATCCTGCGCCTCGCTTATGACCCTTCGGTCATGGTCGCCGAACCGGTCATCCTGGTCTCGCCCCTGCTCACCAACGCAGATCTGCTGACGCTGGTCGCGACCGCCCCTTCCGCCGGTACGGTCGTCGCGGTGGCGCGCCGGCCTGGCATCCCGGAGCCGGTTTCGGATGCGATCGCGGCTTCAGCCAACGCCGCTGCAATCCAGGCGTTGTTGAGCAATCCGTCGGCACAAATCCGGGAAGCCGTGCTGGACGCATTGATTACCGCCTCGGCCGACCATCCGGGATGGCAGGAACCACTGGTCCGCCGCCCGGTCCTCCCCAAACGATCGGCTCGGGCCTTGGCGGAGATCGTGCAAACCCATCTCCTGGAAGTGCTGATGGCACGGCCGGACCTGGACCCTGGCGTGGCCGCACGTCTCGCCGAGCGGCTAGACGCCGGGCGGGCGCCGGAAATGCGCGAGATGTCCGCGGAGGCGGCGCTGGGGGAAGCCAGGCGGTTATCACGGGCCGCGCTGTTGACCGAACACGCGCTGATGTCGGCGATCCGGCGGGGCGAGCGATCATTGGCGACCGCCCTGTTGGCCGTGGCGGCGGATGTGCCCGTGCAGGTCGTCCAGCATGCCGCATCGCTCCGAAACGCCAAGGCGCTGGTGAGCCTGACCTGGGCAGCAGGCTTCTCGATGCTGGCCGGCGGCGCGGTCCAGACTTTCCTCGGGGCGCTCGCACCCGGCGAGGCGCTGCAAGCCGCAACCGGTGGCGGATTTCCCATGAGCGCGGATGAAATGCGCTGGCAGGCGGAATTCGCCGGGCGGCAGGACGTGACGGCCAAGGTTTGATGCGGAGACTCGCCAGACCTCTCGCTTTCTGGAAGTCTGTTGGTGAACTCTAGCAGGAGGAAGCAACCATGGCCGAAGGCCGGAAAACAGCGATCGTGACGGGCGCCGCGAGTGGGATCGGGCGGGCAATGGCCGTCGGTCTGGCGGCCAGCGGCGTTGACGTGCTTGCGGTTGACCGCAATGCCAAGGCGCTGGAGGCGGTCGCGGCGGCGTCAACCGGCCTCGCAGGCCGGTTTATCGCGCATGCGGCCGATCTGGCGCAGCCCGAGTCCTTTGAAACGATTGCCAATGCGGCCCTGGCGATCTCGGGGCGGATCGACATCCTGGTGAACAATGCCGGGATCGGTCAGGCCTCTATCCGGGCCGATCAGCGGCGGAACCCGATCCGGTTTTGGGAAACGACACCTGAACAATGGGCCCGCTTCGTCGCGGTCAACGCGACCGCCCCGATTATGATGACCCGCGCGGTGGTGCCGCACATGCTCAAGGCGAATCAGGGACGGGTGATCACGGTGACGACCAGCCTGGGCACGATGGTGCGGGAGGGTTACCTGCTCTATGGCTCCAGCAAAGCGGCGGCGGAATCCTCGATGGCGGTGCTGGCCGCTGACCTGACGGGCACAGGCGTGACCGCCAACGTGCTGGTGCCGGGTGGCGTGACGAACACGGGGCTTGTTGGCGACGAGGCCGGCGACCGTGAGCGGATGTTGCAGCCGGAGGTGATGGTGCCCCCCTTGCTTTGGCTGATTTCCGACGCGGCCAACGCGGTCAGCGGCCGGCGGTTCATCGCGGCGGACTGGGATACCAGCCTTCCGGCGGATCAGGCGGCGGAGAAGGCGGGCGCGCCGGTGGCCTGGCTGAGCATCGCGCGGATGCCGATCGAACCGGGGTGAGTTATACCAACCCGTAAAATGAATGACGTACCGGCCATCGTTACCCGTCATGCCGACGCAGGTCGGCACCCACGCCTTTCTCCTCTCTAAGGCTGCAAATTCGTGGATGCCGACCTCCGTCGGCATGACGGGGTTGGGGCGCTG
>CAIUPC010000287.1 GCA_903900905.1 uncultured Acetobacteraceae bacterium | reverse complement strand
CTGGCACCGTGGCGGGATCAATCGGACGAACCAGCCCCGGCACGCCGTCACGATCAATGTCTGTCGTGGATATATGCGGCAGCGCTTCGACTATCCGCGTCTGGTGCCGCCAGAGCTGATCGCGCGATTGGGACCGGTCGGCCGGCGGTTTTTGGGCATGAATGTTCGCGTGCCCGTTTCCCTGGACGAGTATTACGTGCCGCCTGAGCAGCGCCTCTACCTCGCCAATCAGGGCTGACCGGAAGACCCATGCTGAAATATGTCTTCATAGCCGCCACTTTGGCTTTGACTGCCTATGGGCAGACCATCCTGAAAGCACGGGCCATCGTTCTGGGCAGCGGCGAGAATGGCAGCCGGCTGCATTACCTGTTCACGATGTTCACAGACCCGATGGTGTTATCGGGCCTCGCCGCGGCAGTGCTGGCCTCATTCGCATGGACGCTCGCCGTGCAGCAGACGGCAATCAGCATTGCCTACCCATTCATGGCACTGAGTTTTGTGATTGTTCCAATTTTAGCCCGCCTGTTCCTGCATGAGCAGATCAGTGCCGGCCAGTTGGTGGGCATGGGGATGATCGTCGCCGGCGTGTCGGTCGCCGCTGTCTTCAAATGATCCAGGGAAAGCGAATCGCCATTGTGCAGTCGAACTATATTCCGTGGAAGGGATATTTCGATCTCATTCGCGCCGCCGATTTGTTTATCGTGCACGATGATATTCAATATACGAAAGAGAGCTGGCGCAACCGTAACCTGATTAAGACTCAGAACGGCCTGATTTGGCTGACAATACCAGTCGAATCTAAAGCAAAATTTGGCCAGACGATTGAAGAGACCCGGATCGCGCGATTGCCGGGAAAGCCGTCATGGGCCCGGTCGCATTGGGCCAGGATCGAGCAATGTTATCGCGCTGCTCCTTATTTCCGAACGTTCGGCCCGCTGGTAAAGGCGCTTTTACTGAGTCAGGCAGAGGAGCCGATGCTCAGTGCCAGTAATGTTGCCATATTACGTGGCCTGTGTTCTATGATCGGGATTAATACCCCGCTGGTATTCTCACGGGATTATGGCGTTGAAGGGCGACGCGGTGATCGTGTCCTGGCATTGTGTAAGGCTGCGGGGGCCACCCATTATCTGTCCGGGCCCGCGGCTAAATTCTACATTGATATTGAAATGTTCAGGAACGAAGGGGTTGAGGTGGTTTTCGCCGATTACGCCGGATATCCGGAATATCCGCAATTGCATGGACCTTTCGAACACGGCGTCGCTATCCTCGATCTGCTGTTTAATATGGGCCCCGGTGCGCTGTCCTGCATGAAAGACGTGGCGCATTGGCCAGAAGGAGCGCCGGACCCATGCGGGGACTGATCATCTTCGGTCTGACAGATGCCGCTGAACTGGCGCATTTTCATTTCCGGGCCAATGGCACACATGGCATCGCCGCATTCTGTGCCGATGGCGCGTATCTGAAGGAATCTTCGTTTCTCGGTATTCCCGTGCTTGCGGTGGAAGAGGTTGCCTCTGCCTTTCCGCCGGCCACGCATGATGCCTTTGTGGCCATCGGCTATTCACGCCTCAACCGCGTGCGGGCGACGAAATGCGCCACCATGCGCGTCGCGGGATACCAGCTGGCCAGCTGTATCAGCCGTCAGGCGATCGTGGCACCGGATCTGGTGCACGGCGACAACTGCTTTGTGATGGAAGGCTGTGTGATCCAGACGGGGGTACGCCTCGGCCATCATGTCACGATGTGGAGCGGCGGCATGATCGCGCATCACACCACGATCGGCAATGACGTCTTCATGGCGCCCCGCGTGGCGATCGCGGGCCGTACAGTCATCGGAAACAATTGCTTTATCGGTATTAATGCGACTATTCGCGACAGCCTGCGGGTCGGATCGGATTGCGTTCTGAGCGCCGGCTCGGTCGCGCTCCATGATCTGCCGGATGGCACGGTCCTGGACGCGGTATCCGGCCGGATGCATCCGATCGACGCCAGCAGAATAGCCTGAGCGCCGGCCATCAGCCGATCAGAGTGGGACTGTCAGGGCGTCGTATTCGTAGAGCCAGTCGTAGCGGGCCTTGACCTTCTCCGGCTCGAACTCCCGCTCGACATAGGCAGCGGCACCCTCAGCGGATCCCAGAGCCGGATTGTGAAACCGCTTGGTGTTATCCGACGATCCGCGGACGATCTTCGCGGTGCGCTCGACCCGCGCCTGTTCGTAGCGTTGCAGCGCCTCTGGCACCGGCAGGGCGGAGTCCAGCAGCCGGGCCAGCACAATCCCGTCTTCGAGCGCCATATTGGCGCCCTGGGCCAGGAAGGGCAGCGTTGGGTGCGCCGCATCGCCCATCACACAGACCCGGCCCTGCGCGAAGTGCTCCAGCGGCTCACGCCCCAACAGGGCCCATTTATAGGGAATGTCGATATTGTTGATGATGGTCCGCACATCCTCGTGCCAGCGGCCGAGATCGCGCAGGCAGTCCTCCCGGCTGCCGGCCTCGGTCCAGGACTCGGGGACCCAGGCGTCGTGCTCGACCACGCCGACGAAGTTCAGCAGTTCGCCCCGCCGCAAGGGGTAGGTGACGACATGGCCGCCGACACCGAGCCAGTTATTGCCGACAAGGCGGCGCTGGTGCGGCGGCAGACGCTCCATCGGCACGAGGCCACGCCAGGCCATGATGCCGGTGAACTGGGCCTGGCCCTCCCCAAACATCTGCTGTCGGATGCGCGAATGCACGCCATCGGCGCCGATAATGACATCGCCCTCGATGCGCGCGCCATTGGCGAGCAGCAGGGTGGCGCTGTCCGGTGTCTGCTCAAACCCCACGCAGCCATGACCCGGCAGAATCGCCTCCGGATCGGCTTTGCGGACGGCATCTAGCAGGACGCCATGGAAGTCGCCGCGGTGCACGGTCCAGTAGGGCGCGCCGAAGCGCTCGATGGAGGTTTCGCCGAGGTCGAAGGCCCGCCAGGTCTGGCCGGTGTTCCACAGCCGGAATTCGCGCGCCGTTGGGGCGCAGATGACACGCAGCATGGCCTCTTCCAGGCCCAGCGATATCAGCAGGCGTGTGCCATTGGCCCCGAGCTGCACCCCGGCGCCCACTTCGCGCAACGCGGTGGCCTGCTCGTAGATGCGGACCTTATGGCCACGCTGCATGAGCGCCAGCGCGGCCGTCAGCCCGCCCAGACCGGCGCCAGCGATGATGATGTTTGGCACGGTTGTCCCTCCCGATCGCCGCGGCCTGTGGTCGGTGGCGTTGGGGGTTATTTCGGCTGATGTTTGGAAGCGGCACAAGCCCTGGCGCGGCTGGGTTCACCCGAGGCCAAGGGGGTGAAGCCGATATGCCATCCGTGGTGAGCCCGTTGGGATTCGAACCCAAGGCCCCAAGATTAAAAGTCTCGTGCTCTACCAACTGAGCTACGGGCTCTCACGCGCGGAGGCGTCTTGAACGCTACCCCGCGCCGCAGGTCAAGCGGGACCTGCGGCGCGGGGACGCAACCCTGCTATTATTCGGCGGAGGCGAGCTTCGCGGAGATGATCTTGTCCGGATTCGACACCGAGCCGCTGCCACCCGCGCCGCGCTTGATGGCGTCGACATGCTCCATGCCCTCGGTGACCTGGCCCCAGATGGTGTACTGGCCATCCAGATGGGGGGCAGGGGCGAACATGATGTAGAACTGGCTATTGGCGCTGTTCGGATTCGACGTGCGCGCCGCGCCCACCGTGCCGCGGATGAAGCGGCGCTGGTTGGTGAACTCGGCCGGCAGGTCCGGAAGGTCCGAGCCGCCGGTGCCGGTGCCGGTGGGGTCGCCACCTTGGGCCATGAAGCCTTCGATCACCCGGTGGAACGGGGTGCCGTCATAGAAGCCCTGGGCAGCGAGGGTCTTGACCCGCTCCACATGCAGCGGCGCGATGTCGGGCAGCAATTCGATGGTAACCCGCCCGCTGGCGAGTTCCATGTGAAGCGTATTGTCGGCGTCAGCCATGGGAGGTCCAATTCTGGTATGGGGTGAGGGATTTACTTAATGTCGGCCGCGACGCGCATCCGCACGACCCGGTCGGGGCCGGAGACGACACCATTATTGCCGGCGTTGCCGCGTTTGATTTTGTCCACGAATTCCATGCCCGCCGTCACCTGGCCCCAGATCGTGTACGCGCCGTCCAGGTTCGGGGAGGGGGCGAACATGATGTAGAACTGGCTATTGGCGCTGTTGGGGTTCTGGGTCCGGGCCGCGCCCACGGTGCCGCGCAGGAAGTGGCGCTTGGTGGTGAACTCAGCGGGCAGGTCGGGCAGGTCGCTGCCGCCGGTGCCAGTGCCGGTGGGATCGCCGCCCTGCGCCATGAAGCCTTCGATCACCCGGTGGAAGGGGGTGTTGTCGTAGAACCCCTTGCGGGCGAGGGTTTTCACCCGCTCCACATGCTTGGGCGCGAGCTCGGGCAGCAGCTGGATCACCACCCGCCCGTCCTTCAGGTCGAGATACAGGGTGTTTTCCAAATCGGCGGTCTGCGCCAGCGCCGGGGAGACGGCAGCCGTGGCCACAAGCCCGGTCATCAGGGTTCGGCGGTTCATCGGGAACTCCAGGAAAGAGCGGGCTTACCCGCGGATGCGCTTCATCACCGCGTCATAGGTGCGCGGCGGCACGAAGGTCGTGATATCGCCACCGAGCATCGCCACTTCCTTGACGAGGCGGGAGGCGATGAACTGATGCGTCTCACTGGCCATCAGGAACACGGTCTCGATATCCGGGGCCATGCGGTAGTTCATGCCGGCCATCTGGAATTCGTAGTCGAAATCCGACACCGCGCGCAGACCGCGGACGATCATACTCGCGCCCACCGAGCGGGCGAAGTCGATCAGCAGGGATTTGAAGGGCACGACCTCGATCACCATGCCGTTTTTGTCGGCGATGGCGTTGATCTCGGCGGTTACCAGTTCCACCCGCTCTTCAAGGGAGAACAGCGGCCCCTTGCCGGTGTTGATGGCCACGCCGACGACCAGCTTATCCAGCAGGCGGGCGGCGCGGGCGATCACATCCAGATGCCCGTTGGTCACGGGATCGAAGGTGCCGGGATAAATACCGATGCGGCGGGGGTTGCCGTGGGACGTCTCAGCCATTGTTTCCTTCCCCTTGGGGCGCTTCCGGTGTGTTGGTTTCTTCGGTTTCGTCGTCCAGCACCGGGAACACGCTGGTGACGCGTTCGCCGGCATCGACCCGGAACAGGGTCACACCCATGCCCTGGCGCCCGGTGATGCGCACCTGGTCACCCGGCACGCGGATCAGGCGGCCGGCATCGGTCACCAGCATCACGTCGTCGCCGGAGCGCACTGGGAAGGTCGCGACCACGGCTTTGCCATTACGGGGGGCCAGCGTGATATTGGCAATGCCCTGGCCGCCGCGCCCGGAGACCCGGTATTCGTAGGCGGAGGTGCGTTTGCCAAAGCCGCTATCGGTGACCGTGAGCAGGATTTCTTCGCCGACTTCAAGTTCCGCGACTTTTTCGGCGGACAGCGCGACGTCGGCGACCTGTTCGTCATCGCTGGCGATTTCGGTCTCTTCCTCGGCCCCGCCGCGGCGTTTGGCATTGGCGATCTTGAGATAGGCGGCGCGGGTTTCGTTGTCCGCGTTGACATGCCGCAGGACCGACAGGCTCATGACCTCATCGCCTTGCAGCAGCTTGATGCCGCGCACGCCGGAGCTGTCGCGGCCGGCGAAGACGCGCACCGTCTCATCGGTCAACTGGAAGCGGATGCAGCGGCCCTTGCGGGTCGCGAGCAGGACGTCATCGCCCTCCCGGCAGGTGGCAACGCCGATAAGGCGGTCGCCTTCGTCGAGCTTCATGGCGATCAGGCCGGCGGCGCGGACATTACGGAAGTCCGACAGGCGGTTGCGGCGCACATTGCCCGACGCGGTGGCGAAGACCAGATGCAGGCTCTCCCACAAGGTCTCGTCCTGCGGCAGCGGCAGCACGGTGGTGATTTCGTCCGAGCCCAACTCCGGCAGCATATTGACCAGCGCCCGGCCCTTCGCCGTCGGGCCCGCTTCCGGCAGTTTCCATACCTTCACCCGGAACGCCTGACCGCCGGAGGAGAAGAACAGCACCCACTGATGCGTATGGCCGTTGAAACTCCGCGTCACGATGTCATCACCGCGCGTCGAAGCGCCAGATCGGCCGCGCCCACCACGATTCTGGGAGCGGTAGGTTTCCAGTGAGGTGCGCTTGATGAAGCCGTCGCGGGTGATCGTGACCACCATCTGCCCGGGCTCGATCAGGCTTTCGTCGTCCTGGTCCGCCTGGGCATCGGCGATCTCGGTCCGGCGCGGGGAGGCGATCTTGGCGCGCGCCTCGGCCAGTTCTTCGCGCATGACTTCCATGCGGCGGATGTGTGAGCCCAGGATCTCCAGCAGTTCCGCGATTTTGGTCGCGACTTCCGTCATCTCCGCCTGGATCTTCTCGCGCTCCAGCCCGGTCAGGCGGGCGAGGCGCAGTTCCAGGATGCCGCGCGCCTGTTCTTCGGTCAGCCGCACCGTGCCATCGGGGGCGATGACATTGCCAGGTTCGTCGATCAGCGCGAGCAGGGCACCGATATCCTCGGCCGGCCAGTCGCGATCCATCAGCGCCACGCGTGCTGCCGCCGCGTCGGGGGCGGAGCGGATCAGGCGAATGACCTCATCGATATTCGCCACCGCGATCGCGAGGCCAACGAGGTTATGGGCCCGGTCGCGGGCCTTGCCGAGATCGAAGCGCGCCCGGCGAACAATGACGTCCTCGCGGAAACGGATGAAACATTGCAGGGCATCCTTGAGCCCCATCTGCCGCGGCTGCCCGTCATCGAGGGCCAGCATGTTGATGCCGAAGCTCGTTTGCAGCTGGGTGAAGCGATAGAGCTGGTTCAGCACCACCTCAGCCGTCGCGTCACGGCGGATCTCGATCACGATGCGCATGCCGGAGCGATCGCTCTCGTCGCGCATTTCGCCAATGCCTTCGACGAGCTTGGCGCGGACGAGTTCGGCGATGCGCTCCAGCAGGGTCTTCTTGTTCACCTGATAGGGGATTTCGGTGACGATGATCGCCTGCCGATCCTTGCGGATGTCCTCGATCTCGGTTTTGGCGCGGATGATGATGGAATCGCGGCCGGATTCGAACGCGCTTTTGATGCCGGCGCGGCCGATAATGGTGCCGCCGGTCGGGAAGTCGGGGCCGGGCACGATCTTCATCAGATCTTCCAGGCTCGTATCCGGGTCGGCGATCAGCGCCAGCGTGGCGTCGATGATCTCACCGGGGTTGTGCGGCGGGATATTGGTTGCCATGCCGACGGCGATGCCGTTGGCGCCGTTGATCAGCAGGTTGGGGAATTTGGCCGGCAGAACCTTGGGTTCGTGCTCGCTTTCGTCGTAGTTGGCCTGGAATTCGACGGTTTCCTTGTCGATATCCTCCAGCAGCATCTCCGCCGCCTTGGCCAGCCGGACCTCAGTATAGCGCATCGCCGCGGGGTTATCGCCGTCGACCGAGCCGAAGTTGCCCTGGCCGTCGATCAAGGGCACGCGCAGCGAGAAAGGCTGCGCCATGCGCACCATGGCGTCGTAAATGGCGGAATCGCCGTGCGGATGGTACTTACCCATGACGTCGCCGACAACGCGCGCCGATTTGCGGTAGGGCTTGTCGGAGGTGTAGCCGGCCTCATGCATTCCGAACAGGATGCGCCGATGCACCGGCTTCAGCCCATCGCGGGCATCCGGCAGCGCGCGCGAGACGATCACGCTCATGGCGTAATCGAGGTACGAGCGGCGCATCTCGTCTTCCAGCATCACCGGGACCGAAATGCCGTAGGGGTTCGGCGGCTCGGGGGGGAGGCCGGGTGTCTCGTCGTGTGTATCGCTCAAGCTTGGCTCGTTTTCTCGGTTGCGACAGGCGTGTGAAAGGCGGCTTGATAGGCTGATTCGAGCACGAAAGCGAGGGGGTGCGTGACCGCCGTCCGTGCCATCCGCGCCGGGCGGATTCCGGAGGGCCAACGCCGGAGGCGGGCGGCAGAAATGCCTGTCCTGCAGGTTCCCTAAATCGGGCGTTCACCGGCGCGTATCCGTGTTAGAACTGCCTGCGATAACCCGTACGAATCAGACTGCCATGAATCCGGATAAACCGCCCGCGACCGTCCCCGCCGGGCAAACGCCCGCTCCAAAAACACCGCGCGAAGTCCGGTTGGAACGTGAGGCCGCCGCGTTGCGCGCCAATCTGCGCAAGCGGAAGGATCAGGCCCGCGCCCGTGAGGCGGGTGACGAACCGCCCCCCGGCGCCGGCGCCCAATGAATGACGTGCACCGCCCGGGGCCATAACCCGGACGCGGTCTGGCCACATCGCCCGCTACGTTTGGTAACCCCCGGTTACCAAATTCGGTGGTAGGTTTGGCGTCATCGGAATTGAAGGAGAACGGCCATGCGCCGATCGATCTTGTTAGCAACGGTCTTTTCCCTCGGAATCGGCGTCGCCGTGGCGCAGCCGCCGCCGAGTTACGCGCCCATTCCGCCGCCGCGTTACGAAGCGGTTCCGCCGCCGCGCGGAGAGCGGTTCATTTGGCAGCCCGGCCATTGGCACTGGAACGGTTACCGCTACATCTGGGTCGGCGGCCGTTACCTCGACCGCCGACCGCATCATCATCGGTGGGTCGAGGGCCATTGGGACTGGGCACCCCGCTGGGGCCGGTGGGTCTGGCGCCCGGCGCACTGGGACTGAGGCGGCCGGCATGGCTGGCGTGATTCCCCGGGGCATCACGCTGCCGCGCTACGTGATCTCCACCATGACCGGTACGTGGTCGGAGGGCTGTTGCCGCTCCCGCTCCATCTTGTCGGGCGCGGCCGATACCAGCCGCTCCGCCAGGTCAGCTGACAGCAGCGCATGGTCGATGCGCAGGCCGGAATTGCGTTCCCACGCCGCGGCCTGATAATCCCAGAAGGTATAGACGGGGCCGTCCGGTGTGATGGCGCGGATGGCGTCCGTCATGCCGGCCCAGATCATGCGGCGGAGCCGGGCGCGGGTTTCCGGGCGCACCAGGGCGTCGGTGGCCGACAGCGCGCCTTTGGCATAGTCCAGATCCGTTGGGCAGACGTTGAAATCCCCCAGCACGATCAGCGGCGTATCCACCGCAAGCAGGGCTTCGATCCTGTCGGCCAGCCGATCCATCCAGTTCATCTTGTAGGCAAAACCCTCTTCCCCCCGGGAGTTACCGTTGGGGAGGTAGATGCCGATGGCGGTAACGCCCTCCGCCGTCACCTCGATATACCGCGCCTGCGCGTCATCTTCCGGCAAGCCGGGGAGGGCGCGGTGCACAACCGTCACCGGGATGCGGGACAGCAAGGCGACGCCGTTATAGGACTTCTGCCCGACGATCTCGGCCTGATAGCCCAGGGCCTGGAAGGTGAGGGCGGGGAAGGCGGGCGCCTCACACTTGATCTCCTGCAAAAACAGCAGGTCGGGTTGGCGGTCCTCCAGCCAGCGGGCGACGTGGGTTTCCCGTTGGCGGATGGAATTGACGTTCCAGGTGGCGATTTTCATGCCGCCATCGTGGCGCCTGGGCGCGTTCCGGGCAACCCGCTCTTTGGGGGCAACCCACCTTGCCGCCCGGGTAACGCCCGGCCAGAGTGCGGTGCAACCCAAAGCAAGGGCGGAGACACCAAATGATCGAGCTTTACACCTGGAACACGCCCAACGGGCGCAAGATCAGCGTCGCGTTGGAGGAGATGGGGCTGGCCTATACCGTCCACCCCGTGAACATCGGCAAGGACGAGCAGTTCGCGCCATCCTTCCTGGCGATCAGCCCGAACAACCGCATCCCCGCGATCATCGACACCGACGGCCCCGGCGGCCAGCCCATCAGCGTGTTCGAGTCGGGCGCGATTCTGATCTATCTGGCGGAGAAGACGGGCCAGTTCATGCCGTCCGATGCCCGCGCCAAGGTGCCGGTGCTGGAATGGCTGATGTGGCAGATGGGCGGCTTCGGGCCGATGCCCGGCCAGGTGCACCACTTCCTGCAGGTGGCCGATCCGGTGGATCAGAAATATGGGCTGGCGCGGTATTCGAAAGAGACGCGGCGCCTGTATGGCGTGTTGAACAAGCAGCTCGATGGCCGGGATTACGTGGCGGGCGACTGCTCGATCGCGGATTTCGCGATCCTCGGCTGGGCCTGGCGGCATGAGCGGCACAAGGTCGATCTGGCCGATTTCCCGAACGTGAAGCGCTGGTATGAGACCATTATGGCGCGCCCGGCGACGATCCGCGGCTTTGAGGTGGCGCTGAGCTGACAGGCTTTTTATCACATGCCGCCAAACCCGTTTGACGGGACGGCGGCATGTGCTTAGAACCGGTCGGGCAAACGCTGTGTCCGGGTTCGCCCGGGGATAACTCTCCAGGCGGAGGGGTGGCCGAGTGGCTGAAGGCAGCGGTTTGCTAAACCGCCGTACGGCGTCAAGCCGTACCGTGAGTTCGAATCTCATCCCCTCCGCCAGTTTT
>CAIUPC010000286.1 GCA_903900905.1 uncultured Acetobacteraceae bacterium | reverse complement strand
TGTTGCGGCGTGACGCCAGCGTGGCTCTGGCGCGGGGGGAGATGGCGGAGGCGGTTTTTCTGGCCTTTTGTTCGGTGGTACTGGGGATACTGAACGCGGCCTGCGTGGGGTAGCTCAGGGCGAAGCGGGCGCTTTGATGCGATAGACCGCGAACCAGCGGCCACGAAAGACCTGCGCCAACCCGGTATCGTCGCCGCGCAGCTCCGGAATGAAATCAGGGTAGACCACCGTCAGGTAATCGTACCGCGACGGCCAGTCCCTTGTCGGCCGCCAGATTGGCACGTTAAGCCAGCTTGGACGCGCCGTGGGGTCGCGGCGCACCGCCTCCGCGAACGACCAGACGGTCGCAACCCCGCCATCAACATAGCCCTGTGCCTCATAGCCAGGCCGAAGGCGCATCGGCTGTTTTTCCGGATTGGCGAAGTAGTACGGCAGAAAAATCTGCCGTTCCGCGGCCATCAGCGTTTGCAATTGAAACAGCCCCAGTAACCCCCCCGCATAAAACTGATGCTGGGGCATGGTCTTGGCGATTATTTCCGGCAACACGTCGGGTTTGACACAGAAAACCTTACTGCCAGGCGGAATGACCGCATAAGCCGCCCGCACTTCGCTGATCTCAGCGTCGTACCGGTAAAATGACAGACTCAGGGAGACGGTTTGAACAACCAAAAGCAGCAGACCGGCGCCGATGGCCCATAGGCGGGCCCGGCCGAACGACGGCACGTCGATGCTGAGGATGAGCAACAAGACGATGATCGCCGGCAAGCGCCGTTGCAGCAGCGAATTCGGGAACAGAAACTGCATTTTGATGAACAGAATGCATACGACGCCGAGCAGGCAGGCCGTGCAGATGGGAATCCAGGCGAAGCGCAAACGCCGCCGCGCCATCAGCACCAAAACGCCGACCGCCAGGTACAGCCCGAAGATGGCGTTTATCCATGGATAGTAGCCGGCCAAAGCCATGGCGCCGAACGTCCGCAGTTCCGTCATCAAGGCCATCGGCGCGACGACTGCCGGCCTGGAGCCTTTAATCGCCGCTGGTGCCTCCGCGCCGCCCTGCGCATCCCCGGACAGAACAAACAGGATAATCGCGGGTGCCATGGCCAGCGCGACGCCGGCCCAGCGCACCAAGAGCACTTTGAAGGCGCGGTCGCGCCACGCCAGAGCCCACCCTAATTCCTGCATTCCGAGAAGCACGGCATAGAAGATGAAGCCCGCCAAATGGGTAAAATACAATACCACAACAAAAATCAACTGCGCCAGCAGCCGGGTTCGCGCGCCTCTGTCACGGATCGAATACGATATCCCGGCGCAGCCAAACGCCAGGCCTATACCGAGCGCAAAATTAATAAATCCAGAGAGAAGATATTGATTAAACGCAAATAGCCCGGCCACCAGGGGCCAGATCGACACACGCTGAAACAGCGCCCGGTGGTAGCAAAGGACGCCGCCGAGGCCGGCCAGCAGGGTCAGCGCGACAAACACCCGGCCAGCAGCGTGAACCCCCAGGATTGTGCTCAGCGGCCCAACGATCAGGTCGAATGCCAGATTGGGTATCGGGCGGTACGATGCCTCAAAAAACTGTGACAAAATGGGGTCGTTTGGCAGGGCCGCCATGATCGTGACCCGCGCCAGATGGTTCGGGTAATCGCCCAGCGGCGGAATATCCGTGAAGGCCAGCGGAAGGATAATAAGAAGACCGACCAGCCAGGGGAGCATCGCGGTCAGACGGTCAGGGCGGTCCTCCGCGAGGGTCTTGGCCGATAGTGACTGTAGGGGCATCGCACGCATAAATCGGAATTCCGGAGATTCGACCGCCCTGCACGCGCATCAGGGACCAGCCCCCATGCGCGTGCGGTGCAGCAATACGGAACTGCGACGGCAGTCGCAACCATGAACCCCTTCGATATCGTCGAAGACCGGTGCCTGTCAGCCCTGTGTCACCCTTATTGGCTGGCGCGCCGCCTCCGCCGTCACATCGCGGATCCGCAACCCGAACGCCGCGACCATCGCGGCCCCCAATCCCAGCGCGGCCAGGCCGAACAACCCGCCGGCATAGCTGCCGGTCAGATCCTTGATGACGCCCACATACCAGGGACCGAAGAACCCGCCGAGGTTGCCGATACAGTTGATCCAGGCCAGCGACGCCGCCGCCGCGGTGCCGGTCAGGAACATCGGCGGCATCGCCCAGAACGGGCCTTTGGAGCCGTAGAAGCCCATCGCGGCGATCGACATGCCAATCAGTGCCCACCAGGTGCCCATCGTGAGCCCGGCGATCACCAGGCCAATGGTCGAGACGCAGCAGGCCGCCAGCAGGTTCCAGCGCCGCTCATTCATCCGGTCCGAAACACGGCCCCAGGTCACCAGGCTGATGCCGCCACAGATATAGGGCACCATGGTCAGCCAGCCGACGGTCATATTGTCGGTGACGCCCAGGGATTTGATGATCTGCGGGATGAAGAACAGCATCCCCAGACTGGCGGTCACGATGCCGAAATAGTTCAGCGCCAGCAGCAGGACGGTGGGGTTGTACATCCCCTCCCACAACGTAAAGGTGCGGACGCTTTCCTTGGCAGCCCGCTCCGCCGCCAGTTTGGTGCTGAGCCAGGTCTTCTCGGCATCCGTCAGGAAGCTGGCCTGCTCGGGCCTGTCGGTCATGATGAAGAAGGTGCCGAAGCCCAGCAGGACGGTTGGGATCGCCTCGGCGATGAACATGATCTGCCAGCCGTGCAGGCCGAACATGCCGTCGAGGCTCAGCAAGGCCGTGGAAATCGGCGCCCCACCGGCGACCGCGACGACGAAGCCGGCCAGAATGCCGGAGACGATGCGGGCATGGTGCTTGGCCGGGAACCAATAGGTGAAATAGAGCACCATGCCGGGGAAGAACCCGGCCTCGGCGACGCCCAGCACGAAGCGAAGAATGCTGAAGCTGACCTCGCCGGTGGCAAACGCGGTCGCCCCGGCCAGCAGCCCCCAGGAGATCATGATGCGCGCGATCCAGCGGCGGGCGCCGACTTTCTCCATGATGATGTTGCTGGGGACCTCGAACAGGAAATAGCCCCAGTAGAAGGTGCCGACCGCGAATCCGTAGGCGGATGCGGACATTTGCAGATCGCCGCGCATGGTCAGGCCGGCGAAGGTGGCGTTGATGCGATCGACGTAGCAAAGGCTGTAGGCGATGAAGGCGAAGGGCAGCAAACGCAAGTATATCTTGCGCATTGCCGACTTTTCAAGTTCGGCGTCCATGATAACCTCCCTGTTTTGGCCAGTTGAACGGCCGCCCCGACCCGTTGATCCGGTTTGTCGTGGGCACGCATGCAGACTCGCAATTTCCCAATCGAGAAGCAAAGGAAATCGGCATGCCGGCGTCGCGAGGTTGACAGGCCCGGCACCCGGCGCCAAAGCCCGCGCGTCCAAGCCCTGATCGGAGACCGATTTATGACCATCAACCGCCGCACCCTGTTGGCCGGTGCCGCCGCGCTGTCCCTCCCCGCCATTCACCGCGCCAACGCCGCCAACACCATCAAGATCGGCGTTCTTTCGGACATGTCGGGCCAATACGCGGAAGCCTCAGGCCCCGGCGACCTGCTTGCCGCCCAGATCGCGGCGGAAGACTTCATGAAGGAAAACGCCGATATCAAGGTCGAGGTCGTGCAGGGCGACATGCTGCTCAAGCCCGATGTCGGCGCGGCGATCGCGCGGCAGTGGTACGATCAGGACGGGGTCGATGCGATCTTCGACATCCCGCAATCCGCGGTCGCCATCGCGGTGGGCCAGGTGGCGAAAGAGAAGGACAAGGCGGTGATCTTCACCTCCGCCGGCATTCCGGATCTGACCGGGAAATACTGCTCGTTGAACCATATCCAATGGACCTACGACCTCTGGGGCCATGCCAATGCGATCACCCGCGGCCTGGTCGAGGACGGCGGCGATAGCTGGTTCTTCATCAAGCCGGACTATATCTCCGGCCATACGATGGTGAAGGACACGGCGGCGATCGTGGAATCGCTGGGCGGCAAGGTCGCCGGCATGGCGGCGTATCCGTTCCCGGGCACGACCGATTTCTCGGCCTATATCCTGCAGGCGCAGGCCAGCAAGGCGAAGGTGCTGTGCCTGGCGAATGCCGGCGACGACACCGCCAACTGCATCAAGCAGGCGAACGAGTTCGGCCTGCCGCAATCGGGCGTGCGCATCGCGGCGCTGGTCTATCAGGACTACATCGCCCGCGCGGTGGGCCTGGAACTGGCCAAAGGCATTGTCGGCGCCATGCCGTTCTACTGGGATCAGGACGACGCCAGCCGCGCCTTCGCCGCCCGCTTCACCCCGCGCTACCACAATGCCCGCCCGAACTATTACCACGCCGGCTGCTACTCGGCGGTGTGGCACTATCTGAAGGCGGTCAAATCGATGGGCGTGGACAAGGCCAAGGCCAGCGGCCGCGCGACGATCGAGCAGATGAAGGCGATCCCGGTTTCAGACCCGCTGTATGGCACCGGCTATGTGCGCCAGGACGGCAAGCTGATCCACGCCAACAAGGTGTGGACGACGAAGACACCCAAGGAATCGAAGGGCGAATGGGACCAGTTCAAGCTGCTGGCCACCATCCCGCAGGAGAAGGCGTTCCTGCCGATGGAGACTCTGGGTTGCTCGTTTATTAAGGGGTGAGGGGCGCCCCCCACTGGCATTAAAACAGCGGGTCGATGAGGGTGTCGTCGATCCAGTCGGCCATCTGGGTGGCCCGGCTGACATTGCCGTAGCGGGCCAGGAAGATC
>CAIUPC010000285.1 GCA_903900905.1 uncultured Acetobacteraceae bacterium | reverse complement strand
TGGGTGCCGACCTGCGTCGGCATGACGGGTAACGATGGCCGGTGCGTCATTCATTTTACGGGTCGGTATTACCCCAAGACGATCAGATCCGTGACAACCTGCCGCATGGCATTGTAGCACCCGTCCTTGAAACTGCTGATCGAGGCGGCGTTCCAGGCGTCCGGATCGATGCGGCGCAGGGCCACGGTGTGGCCCGCGGCGCGCGCGAGGCATTCCAGAAACGCCCGCAGCGTCCGCCCGTTCCCATCGCGGAAGGGGTGGATGGCGTTGATTTCGCAGATATGTTCGGCCGCGCGCGCGGCGAAATCGGCCGGGGACGGGCTGTTCAGCGCATCGTCTGATCGTATGGCTGCGAAGCGCTGCTCCATCTGCGCCGCGATATAGGGCACCAGACAAAACAAATGGCCGCCTTTGGCGATGTTGACCGTTCGCTCCTTGCCGGCCCAACTGTAGATCGGCTCGAACAAATGACGGTGCAGCCGCCGGTATCCAGGATAATGCATGGGGATACGTGCGGGCAGATGTTCCATGCGGTTAGCGGTGATCGTCCGCTCGAACGCCTCCAGCATCTCGGAGTCCCGAATGTCCTCCTTGTTGATGAGGACCCGACTGCCCGGATAAACGTAGGGATCAGCGCTCACTCGGCGGCGTGTCGTACCGCGGCGCGTTTGGCACGGCTCCAGGCGATCAGCCGGGCCTCGCGGGCCTTCATGGAAAGCCGTTCCCGATCAAACTGCTCAAACAGCGCCTCTTCCTCGGCCGTCAGAAACAGCCCCTCGCAGGCCAGGGACGCCCGGACGTCCGGGCGCCGGGCGCGGAGCTCGGCGATTTCGGCTTCGGTCAAAAGCCTGTCGTCCGGCATCGGAGTCTCCGGTCATTAAACAGGCCCCCGGCCCGATAAGGGCCGGGGGTTATTCACCGCCAGCGCGTGGATCAATCGTTGTTGCGATTGCCCAGCAGCTGCAGCAGCATCATGAACAGGTTGATGAAGTTCAAGTACAGGCTCAGCGCGTCGTAGACGCTGCGCTTGCTGGCCCCGTCCATGCCCTCCGCGTAGGAGAACTGCACGTAGTCGGCCTTGATCCGCTGCGTGTCGTACGCGGTCAGGCCGGTGAACACGACCACGCCCGCCATGCTGATGATGTACTGCATCGCACTGCTATGCAGGAACATGTTCACCAGGCCGGCGATCACGATCCCGAACAGGCCCATCATGAGGAAGCTGCCCATGCGGCTGAGGTCGGACTTCGTGGTGTAGCCCCACAGGCTCATGGCCCCGAAGGTCGCGGCGGTGATGAAGAACACCCGCACGATCGATTCGGAGGTGTAGATCAGGAAGATGTTGGTCAGGCTGGCGCCCATGGTCGCGCAGAAGGCCCAGAACAGGCCCTGCGCGGCGGTCGTCGAGAGCCGGTTGACCCCCAGGCTCAGCACCAGCACGAAGCCGAGCGGCGCCAGCATGGCGATCATCGCCAGCGGCGTTGCGCTATGCGTGGTACCGTAGGGCGTGCGCACCAGCGGGTAGAAGGCGTCGATCAGGCCGGTATGCGCGATCAAGGTCGCGACGACACCCGTCAGCAGCAGCCCTGACGTCATCCAGTTATAGACCCGCAGCATATAGGCCCGAAGCCCGGCATCGATGACCGCGGCGTTCGTGGCGGCGGAGGCTTGCGGGTAAGCCCCGTATTGCGGCGTGAAAGCCATGTGACCCTCTCTGTTATTTACTCATTGCGCAAAAGCGCCGCCGGTTTGGCGCGCAATGCGGTGGCGGTGCCGGTGTAACCGAAGATGAGCATTACCACGATCGCCCCGACAAGCGTAAACATAAGTGGTCCGGGCAAAAATGCCCAGTCGCTGTGCAAAATGTAATGTGCCATGCCATAGCTCGCACCCGCCCCGACCACAGCGGCGAACAAGCCGGCGGTGACGCCCAGGATCCCGAATTCCGTGAGCCAGGCACCGCGTATCTGCGCCCGCGTGGCACCCAGCGTGCGCAGCACCACCGCATCCCGGGTCCGCCGCCGCTGCCCGGCGGCGACCGCGCCCACCAGCACGAAGGTGCCCGACAGCAGCGTCAGCCCCCCGGTCGCGGTCAGCGCCACCGCGATCTGATCCAGCAGTGCCGCGATTGAGGCCAGCACATCGGCCACCCGGATCCCCGTGACATTCGGCAGCGCGTCCGTCACCGCCCGCAGCAGATCGGCCTGCTGCGCGGCATCGGCCCGCACCGTCGCGATATGGGTATGCGGCGCCTGGGCCAGAATGCCCGGGCTGGCGATCATGAAGAAATTGATCGACAGGCTGCCCCACGCGATCTCCCGCAGGCTGGCAACCCGCAGATCGAGCTCGCGCCCCAGCACATTGACGCGGATGATGTCGCCGATACCGACAGTCCAGCCTTTGGCCAGGCCGGCGTCGAATGACACCAGAGGCGGCCCATCGTAATCCGGCGGCCACCAGGCGCCGGCGGTGAGTTGGGTGCCCGCCGGGGGAGTCGCGGCATAGGTCAGGCCGCGATCACCTTTAAGCGCGAAGGCGGTTTCCGGCGTGGTGCGCACCTGCTCCACCGGCACGCCTTTGACCGCCACGAT
>CAIUPC010000284.1 GCA_903900905.1 uncultured Acetobacteraceae bacterium | reverse complement strand
TTCGTGGCCGGCCCGCCGGTGGTGGAGCGCCTGGGCGAACCCCGCACCAAGCAGGAGCTGGGCGGCTGGGAAATCCAGCTCGGCTGCGGCGCCGTCGATCACGCGGTGGATACCGAAGAGCAGGCCTTCGACGCCGCGCGCAAATTCCTGTCCTATCTGCCGAGTTCCATCCACGATGTGCCGCCGCGGGTTATCGGCTGGGATGATCCGAACCGGGCCGATGAATCGCTGATCTCGGTCATCCCCAAGGTCAAGAAGCAGGCGTATCACATGCGCCGGATCATCGAATCGGTGGTCGATCGCGGCAGCTTCTTTGAGATGGGGAAGATGTTCGGGCGTTCCATCATCACCGGTTTCGCCCGCCTCGATGGCTGGCCGGTGGCGATCATGGCCGGCGACCCGCTGTTCGAAGGCGGTGCCTGGACCGCCGATACCTGCAGCAAGATCATCCGATTCGTGGACATGGCGCAGACCTTCCATCTGCCGGTCGTGCATCTCGTGGATTGCCCCGGCTTCCAGGTGGGTCTGCGGGCGGAAAGCTCGGCGGTTATTCGCTGGGGGGTGCGGGCGCTGTCGGCGATCAACCAGACGACCGTGCCCTGGTGCAGCATGGTGGTGCGCAACTGCTATGGCGTGGGCGGACTCGGGCATCAGCCCGTGGGGCGGCTGGCGCTGCGCTACGCCTGGCCCTCCGCGAGCTGGGGCTCACTGCCGCTGGAGGGGGGAATCGAGGCCGCGTATCGTGCGGATATCGATGCCTCCGACGATCCCGCGGCCAAACTGGCGGAGATTGAGGAGCGTTTGAACCGTCTCCGTTCCCCGTTCCGCACGGCGGAGGCTTTTTGGGTTGACGAAATCATCGACCCGCGCGACACCCGCCGCCTTCTGTGCGATTTCGCGAACCTGGCCGGGCCACTTCGGACCCCGGGGCAGTCCAAATTCGGCATGCGTCCCTGAGCTGTTTTGCGAGGGCCGGATTGCCGCTGGGCTGACGTGCGAATAGGGTAGTTGACTGCGCACGCGAGGGGTCTCAGAAGCCCCCGCGCGCGGGGCTAAGGGGGCGACCCCGGCCGGAGGAAAAGGAGTCCGACTTGCAGCCGACAGACATTCACGACCCCGACTACTTTCATAAGGTAGTCGACTGCCAGTGGGCCTGTCCGGCACACACGCCGGTACCGGAATACATCCGCCTGATCGCGGACGGCCGCTATGCGGACGCGTTCATGATCAACTGGAAGTCCAATGTGTTCCCGGGCATCCTGGGCCGCACCTGCGACCGCCCGTGTGAGCCCGCGTGCCGCCGTGGCCGGGTGGAGGACGAACCCGTCGCCATCTGCCGCCTCAAGCGCGTCGCCGCCGATTTCAAGGGCGATGTGTCCGGCCTGATGCCGCCGCCGCCCACGACTCGCAACGGCAAAAAGATCGCGCTGATTGGCGCCGGTCCGGCGTCGTTGACGGTTGCGCGCGATCTGGCGCCGCTGGGCTATCATATCGTCGTCTATGACGGTGATACCCGCGCCGGCGGCATGATCCGCAGCCAGATCCCCAAATTCCGCCTGCCGGAAGAGGTGATCGACGAGGAAGTCGGTTACATCACCGCGCTTGGCCCGGAAATGCGGCTGGGCCAGCGGGTCGATAGCCTCAAGGGCATTCTCGAAGAAGACTACGACGCGATCTTCGTCGGCACCGGCGCGCCGCGTGGCCGCGATCTCCCGATCCCCGGCCGCCAGGAAGCCGCGGCCAATATCCATATCGGGATCGACTGGCTGTCGTCCGTCTCCTTTGGTCACATCTCCAAAATCGGCAAGCGCGTGATCGTGCTCGGCGGTGGCAACACCGCCATGGATTGCTGCCGGTCGGC
>CAIUPC010000283.1 GCA_903900905.1 uncultured Acetobacteraceae bacterium | reverse complement strand
GTTGGCCCGGACAAGCCGGGCCATGACGGTGTGGGACGACCTGTGACTAGCTCACGAAGTTTCGTTTCAGCGATCTGTGAATCCGGTAGGGGTTAACCGGGCCATGCCTGTCCCATCGTTCGATGATTGGGCTCTGGTCTGAACGAAATGCCACGACTGGGCGTCGAACAGTGGCGGCAACCGCCAGGGCACATAACCCGTACCCGCGGTCGTGGCATACCATGACGATGTTGGGATGCGATGCGTCAACCAATTGGCGGTCTGGCGTTACAAATCCGCGAACAGGCCCAGTAGCGCGCTGGTATCGGCCAGCGACTCCAGATCGCCGAACATCGCCAACGCCGCATCGACGCTCTGGCGCGGTAGCGGCCGCACCGCATTGGCGGCGCAGTCGCGGAATTTCGCCGCGAACAGCGCCGTGCTGAGGGGTTTTTCGGGCGATCCGAGCGGGCTCGCCGCCTCGACCGTCACGCTGCGCCCGCTGGCATGGCGCACTGTTATGCTTAAGGTCCCCTTGGCGCGGTCATCGCGCGCGCTGCCGCTGATGCGATCCGACAGGGCCAGAACGGCGTCGTCACCCAACCCGTCGACCTCCGTGATGCCGACCCGGCCATGGACCAAAGCGGTGGCGACCAGGAAGGGTTGGGCGAACTGCGCCTCCACAACCTGGGTCGGCCGGCGCTTACTCGCCGCGCCGCCAAACTGATCCGCATGCCCCGCCGGATCAGCCTCGATCATCACAGCCGCGATATCGGCGGCGGTCTCGATGCCCAGCGCGGCGCGCGCGGCCAAAGCCGCATCGATCGCCGCATGCAGTGGCCGGCCGCAGGGATAGGGCTTGTAGCTGAGCGCCTCCCCACAGAAGACCGAGCCGAGGTCCTGGGTCAGCCGGGCCGAATCGTGGCCGTTCGGCTGATACAGTTCCAGAAAGCCAAACTTGCCATCGAAGATGTTATGCGCCCCGGTGAAACCGGTTTTGGCCAGCACGGCGGAGAACACGCCCGCGCTCGCGGCCTGCCCGGCCTGCATGCGCTTGGTCAGGGCGCCATCGAGGATGCACTGGCGGTTGCCGGCGGCATGGCTATAGGCGATGCCGAAGGCGTGCAGCGTCTGCTCCGCCGTCAGGCCCATGAGCTTGGCCACCGCGGCGGTGGCACCGAACACCCCGATGCAGGCGGTGCGGTGCCAGCCGCGATCGACGGTCGAGGCAAAGGCGATGCGGCAGGACACATCCAGGCCGAGCGCGGTGGCCAGCAGGAAATCCTTGCCGCTGATGCCGCCCAGCATGTCGCCCGCGGCCAGGATCGCACCGAGCACGGAAACGCCGGGATGGATCGAGCCGCCGGTATCCAACGTGTCGTCGAAATCCAACGCATGGCCCATGCTGGCATTCAACAGCGCCGCCTGCGGTGCGGGGAGCTTCAGGCCACGCAGCATGACCCGCGCCTCCGCCCGCCCGCCCCAATGGCCGATCACCTGACACAGTTCATCGATCCCCGGGGAGCCGCTGCCGCCCAGCATGCAGCCGAATGTGTCGAGAATGTCCCGCCGGGCGGATTCGATTGTGGTGGCGGGCAGGTCCTCGAACCTGATGCGATGGACGTGCTGGGCGAGGGGCCAGGATGGGTCGGTTGTCATGGGCGTTGCTCCGGTCGTTTGGCGGGACGGTAGGGGGGAAACGACGGGATGGCCATGCCGGGGTGTCGGTTGTCAGCCCGCGCCGGCGCTGCGACACTCAATCCGGTAATACAAAAGTTCAAATGGGGGAACGGGACATGCATCCAAAGGGTAAAGTCTGCGTCGTGACCAGCGGCGCCAGCGGGATCGGCGAAGCGGTGGCGCGGGCCTTCGTGGCCGCCGGCGCGCGCGGGGTCGTGATCGCTGATATGAACGCTGAGAAGCTGGCAAAGGTGGCCGGCGAAATCGGCGCGCTGGCGGTGCCGACGGATGTCTCGAAAGAAGCCGATATCCAGGCCCTGGTCGCGGCGGCCGAGGCTCAATTCGGTCAGGTCGATGTGTTCTACTCCAATGCCGGGATTTCGCGTCCAGGGATGGAAAATGCCTCTGATGCCGATTGGGATCTGAACTGGCGGGTGCATGTGCTGAGCCATGTCTTCGCCGCGAGGGCGGTGGTGCCGGGGATGCTGGCGCGCGGGTCGGGGTATCTGTTGAACACGGCCTCGGCGGCTGGGTTGCTGACGTCGATGAATTCGATGGCCTACGGCGTGACCAAAAGCGCGGCGGTGTCTTTGGCAGAACACCTGGCCATTCAATACGGGGATCGCGGGATCGGGGTTTCCGTCCTGTGCCCGCAATCGGTTCTGACGGGGATGACCAGCGCCCGGCCGGGGGCGGCGAGCGTCGATGGTGTCATGACCGCCAGTGAAGTGGCCCAGATCGTGCTGGATGCGATGGTGGCGGAGCGGTTCCTGATCCTGTCGCATCAGACGGTGCAACAGTATGAGCAGCGCAAGGCGTTTGACCGTGATCGCTGGCTGGGCGGGATGCGGCGCCTGCGGGATCGGATTTATGGCGCGGCGGGCAAAAGCGCCTGATCGTTTGCAGGGGCCGGATAAGCCCTTGACCCGAAGCTTAGAGCATGATCGCCAGAGGTGGAACCACACGGCGGCGTGAATCATGCGACCAAACAAAGACTTCTAGAGCACAAT
>CAIUPC010000282.1 GCA_903900905.1 uncultured Acetobacteraceae bacterium | reverse complement strand
GCAAGCGCGATCTACGCCACCGGCGCGGTGCCGGACGCCATCGTCATACAACGCCAGGTGCTGCTGGCCGCGCGGTCGGCGGGGGCGGAGACGCCGGATGACAGCCTGTTCCTCGGCCTGATGCTGCATGCCACCGGGCAATTGGACGATGGCGTGTGCTTGCTGCGGGACGGGATCGCGCGCTTTCCCGCGCATGCGGCCCTGCATGAAAATCTCGGCGTGTTTTTGCTCGGACAAAACGATGTCGCAGCGGCGATCGAGGCCTGCCAGACCGCGCTGAAACTGGGATCAGCGAGCCCCAACGTGCTGGACTGTCTGGCCGATGCGTTCAACCGTCTCGGCCAGACAGAAGCCGCCATCGCCGCCGGACAGGATGCGCTGCAAGCCAAGGACCGCCGCTTCGGGGCACGCGCGCCCCTGGCGATGGTGCCGGACCGCCCGCCGCCGCCGTTCAACCCGCTGAACCCGGCGGAGAACGTCATCGCCTACAGCCTTTGGGGGGAGGCACCGCGCTACCGCGTCCCTCTGTTGGAAAACGCCCGTATTCTGGCGCATTTATTCCCGGGTTGGACGATGCGGGTTTATCATGATGCCGCGGTGGACGATGCGTATCTGGATGCCCTCGCCGGGCTGGGCGTGGACCTGGTCCCGATGACGCTGCCTCCCTCCGTGCCGTCTCATCGCCGGTTGCTCTGGCGCTTCGGCGTGATCGCCGAACCAACCGTCCGGCGCTTCCTGATCCGCGATGCCGATTCGCTTCTGAGCGTCAAAGAGCGGGTGGCGGTCGATGCCTGGCTGGCCTCACGCTTCCATTTTCATGCGATGCGTGACTGGTTCACCCATACTGACCTGCTGCTGGCGGGTATGTGGGGCGGCGTGGGCGGCATTCTGCCAGCGCCAGAGGCCTTGTTCCGCGCCTATACCGGCTGGCGGGTCGAAAACGACCACCTCGACCAGGACCTGCTGGCGGAGACCGTATGGCCCATCGTGCGGCGGGATGTGCTGATCCATGATAGCGTGTTCACGGGCTGCCTCGGGAGCGTCGCCTTTCCACCCTATGGCGCATTGCCCCCGGGCACCCATATCGGCCAGAACGCTTTCTCGCAATTTGTGTGATCGGAGGATTGAGCAGGGATGCGCGCCCGCCAGACCAAGGTGACAGCCGCGATCCTGGTGCTGTCGCTCGGCGCCGGGGTGGGCGTGTGGCGTGGCATGGGGCCGCTGCCCGGCAGCGCCCCGGAAGCGCCCGCCGCGGCTTTGCCGATCCCCCCCTTCCCGCCCCGGATCGCAAGCGGCGCGCCGTATGAACAATGCCTCGCGGCTTTGTCGGAGGACCCGGAACACGCGCGCACGATGGCCGATACCTGGCAAACCGAAGGCGGCGGCGATGGTGCCGTGCATTGCCAGGGGCTGGCCCTGATCGCCACCGGCGAGCCCGAAGCAGGCGCCGCACGGTTGGAAGCCCTGGCCCGTGGCAGCCTGGCGCCGCCTTTGGCCCGCGCAGCGGTGCTCGGCCAGGCCGCGCAGGCGCGCCTGATGGCGGCACAACCAGATCGGAGCGTCGAGGATGCGACCCAGGCCCTGAAGCTCGCACCCGAAAATACCGACCTGCTGATGACCCGCGCCATGGCCGCCGCCGAATTGGATCGGCTGGATGCGGCGATCGCCGACTTGAACCGCGTCATCGCCCTGGAACCCGATCGCGCCGACGCCCTGGTCATGCGCGCCGGCACGCTGCGGCAACAGGATCGCCTCAACCCGGCGATGGAGGATGTGCAGCGCGCCCTGGCGCTGGACCCCGACGAGGCCGAGGCCCTGCTGGAACGGGGCATCATCCGCCAGCGGCTGGGCGACATCGTGGGCGCGCGCGCGGATTGGCAACGTGCCCGTGCCGCGGATCCCAACAGCACGACAGCCGATCTGGCGGAGCAGAATCTGGCGCTGCTGGACGCCGGGCCGCGGCAACGCTGAGGGCCTGTCCAAGAACAAACACGCCAGATGACGCACCGCTACCCAATACCGTCATGGCGGGAAAAACGGACGTCGCGGGCCGATCGATTAGGTTATTCCCGGCCAGGCCGGCGACCAACCGGCACAGATCAGAGAGACCATGCATCCTCCCCATCCCCGCGGGGCCGCGGAACGGGAGAGTTGCGCGTCCGGCCTTGCGCGCCCCCGCCCGGCTGCGCCACTTTGCGCCCGAACACCGTTGAGTCCTCATGCCCTCCTCCCCCACCAAGATTCGCAAATCCGCACGCGCCAAAACCGCGGCAGCCGGCAAGGCCGCCGTCCCGTTCTCGCCGCTGCGCACCGAGCGGCTGC
Organism: uncultured Acetobacteraceae bacterium; assembly: GCA_903900905.1. GTDB lineage: Bacteria > Pseudomonadota > Alphaproteobacteria > Acetobacterales > Acetobacteraceae > Rhodopila. Next base: position 3,018 of record CAIUPC010000282.1, on the reverse strand, counting down.
TGCTGCGCCCCTTGCACCAAGGTGACGCCGAAGCCCTGCACCGCCTGGTCAACGACTGGGACGTCACCCGCACCCTCGCCGCCGTCCCGTTTCCTTACCCGCGGGAGCTGGCGGACGACTGGATCGCATCCACCATCCAGGACCTGGACGCCGGCGGCGCATACCACCTGGCGATCACGGGCGATGAGGAGGGGCAGGAAGTCCTCGTCGGTGTCATTGGCCTCAACCTCGACCCCGGCGCCCGCACCGCCCGGCTTGGCTATTGGGTCGGCCGACGCTTCTGGGGCCACGGTGTGGCGACCGAAGCCGCCGGTCGACTGGTAAGCTGGGCGCTGGCCAATCTCGATATCGATCGCATTTCAGCCTCGGTCGACACGGAAAACCCCGCTTCCGCCGCTGTGCTGCGCCGCATCGGCTTTCGCCAGTCCGGCGACGGGGAGGCCGATTTCCCCGCCCGCGGCGGCATCCGCCCGGTTTGGTATTTCGAAGTCACCCGCGACGCGGTGTTCGGCCGACCGGAGGCTCCGCCCGAGCCCGAGGCGGCAACGGAGACCGGCGGCAAACCCATGCTGCTCGTTGTCGCCTGCGCCCTGATCGATACCGATGGCCGTATCCTGCTGGCCCGGCGTCCCGAAGGTAAGAAGATGGCCGGCCTGTGGGAATTCCCGGGCGGCAAGCTCAACCCCGGCGAGACGCCCGAAGCCGCGCTGATCCGGGAGTTGCGGGAAGAACTCGGCATCGATGTCAGCGCCACCTGCCTGGCGCCGTTCGCCTTCGCCTCGCACGAATATGACAATTTCCATCTGCTGATGCCGCTGTACCTCTGCCGCCGCTGGAAAGGCACACCGACCGGGCGGGAGAAGCAGACACTGGCCTGGGTGCGGCCGCAGAAACTGGCCGATTACGAAATGCCGGCCGCCGACAAACCCCTGATTCCCCTCCTCCGGGATTTCCTCTGAAGGACCTTCGCATGAGCGCGACCAACCCGACCGCCTGCCTTTTGGTGATTGGCAACGAAGTACTGTCCGGCCGCACCCAGGACGCGAATATCCGCTTCCTCGCGGTCAAACTGGGGGAGCTGGGCATCCCGATGCGGGAGGTTCGGGTGATCCCGGACATCGCCCAGACCATCATCGACACGGTGAACGAGGTCCGGAAGAAATTCACCTATGTCTTCACCACCGGCGGCATCGGGCCGACCCATGATGATATCACCAGCGAGTGCATCGCCGCCGCGTTTGGCGTGCCCTGGGAACCGCATCCCGTCGCCTTCGCGCGCATGGAAGCCGCCTACCGGCCAGGCGAGTTCAACGCCGCCCGCCAGCGCATGGGCACCATGCCGCGCGGTGCGGCGCTTATCGACAACGCCATGTCGGTCGCGCCGGGTTTTCAGATGGAGAACGTCTACGTCATGGCCGGCGTGCCGCGGGTGATGCAGTCCATGTTCGAATGGCTGGCACCGCGGCTGGAAGGCGGGGCGAAGATCGAATCCCGCTCCGTCCACGCCACCAGCCTGCCCGAGGGCCTGATCGCCGCGGGGCTGAGCGAGATCCAAAGCCGCTTCCCGGACATCGACCTCGGCAGCTATCCCTATTACCGCCCGTCGGGCAACGGCGTGACGCTGGTCGCCAAGGGGACCAGCGGGGCCGAAGCGGAGGCGGTCATCGCGGAGGTCACCGCTTTGATCGTCAGCCTCGGCCGGACGCCAATCCCCGGGGAGCCGGCGGAGTAGTTCAGAACCGGTAGCCGATACCGGCACCAACCACGGTGGGATTGAGCGCGGTCTTCGCATGGATCGCGCCACCGTTGATGCTGGCAGTCGTGCTCACGAAGATCTGCTTCACATCGAAATTGGCGAACCAGTGGCCGGAGAAGTTGTAGTCGAACCCGGCCTGCACCGCCGCGCCGACGCTGCTCTTCATGGCCAGCTGCGTGACCGCGTTATTGGCGGCCTCCGTCGCGTAGAAGAACGACACGTTCACGCCGGCACCGACATAGGGGCTGAATTTCTCGTGCGGCATGAAGTGGTATTGCAGCAACAATGTCGGTGGCAGAACCCAGGTACTGCCGACATGATAGCTGCTGCCCAGCGCGGAATTCTTGGCATACAGATCATGCTGGCTGGTGGCCGCGATCAATTCCAGCGCGATATTATCGGTCAGGAAGTAGGAGAAATCCACTTCCGGCACGACCGAATTGGACGTGCCCACGCTGCCGGACGTCAATGCCCCGGACAATGAGCTGCTGGAATTCTCGGGGATAACACCAATGACCCGGGCGCGGATCATGAAGGTTCCGGCCGCCTTTCCGACTGGCGCGCCATCGGTTTCAGCGCGAACGACCGGTGCGCCGGCAAATGCCATCGCGGTCAGAACGCTGGAGGCCAGGAGTAGTTTCTTCATGATCGGTATCCTTCTGCTGCACGCAACCGTGCTTCGGAAGGGAACAAGCCATCATCGCGGGACTCAGGCTTTGACCTGAATCAAGCCAACCACTCAGGCAGCATCATGGAAGATAATTCCGAGCGTATGGCGCTGCCCGGCGTGCAACCGGCTGACACCATGGCGCATCATGACCCGGTGAAAGCCGCGGACGCCGCGATTCGGACGTTCCCGGACCGGGAAGATCACTGCCTCCCCCTGGCGCAACGGCACCACCATGGCGCGCGATTGGGCCCGTGGACGCTGCTCTACCAGGACGAACTCACCACCGGTGAAATCCGTCCCGGGTTTGCTCAGGAGGATCGCGAGTTGCAGGGGAAACACATGCTCCCCATACAAATCCTGATGCAGGCAGTTGAATCCGCCGGCGGCGTAGCGCAGCAGCAGCGGCGTTGGGCGGGTCTGTCCGGCTTCGTGGCAACGCGCCAGATATTCGGCATGGGTGTCGGGGAAGGTGCCTTCCTGCCCCAGATTCCGCCGCCACGCATTGGCGATGACCGCCAGCGGCGGATACAGCTGCTCCCGCAATCGGGCCACGATCTCTGGTAGCGGGTAGGCGAAGTATTTGTATTCACCT
>CAIUPC010000281.1 GCA_903900905.1 uncultured Acetobacteraceae bacterium | reverse complement strand
GGGCATTAATTGAGCGCCCGTGGGTACAAGCCCGGGGATGACGCTGAGGATTCGACGGTAGCGCACGTCGAACCAGATGCGATCACCCTAACGAGCGCATTATGCCCCTTGAACAAACCAGGAACACACCCATATCCGCGCGCATGACCCAGACCCAAGACCCCGCCATCCGCCGTGCCGCCCTCACTTACCGGCACATCTACTTCACCCTCACCGCCTGTCTGCCGCCGCCGCGTGACGCCTCGCCGGAGGCGCTGCATGAGCGCAATGAGGCCGCGGTCGCCACCGCCGCCTCCCTCTGCCCGGTGACCGCCGCCGAGGCCATCCTCGCCGCCCAGTCCGTCGCCGCCGCCGCCCACGCCACTGAGTGCCTGCGCGCGGCCAATGACCCCGGTATGGCCCTCGCTATGGCGCTGAAATGCACCGCCCAGGCCGCCAGCATGATGCGCCAGTCACAAAGCGCGATCCGCTCGCTCCAGCAGATGCAGGCGATCCGCATCAAGCGCGATAGTGATGAGTCCGCCGCCGCGGCCGCGGCCATGGCCGAACATATCGCGGCCTCGTCGATGACGACCCGGCTTACCGGGCCCATGGCCGCACCCGAGCCGCCGCCGCCGGAACCGCTGATTGAACCCCCCCTGATTGAACCGGCGCCACCGCCAGAAGTGGACCAGCCGGAGGTGCGCACAACGGAGGCTGCATCGCCGGACAGCCCTGATGCCGAGATGTACGCGGTCCTCTATCCGCAACGCGCCGCCCTGATCCGCCGGCATGGCGGCGTGCCGCCTGATGTCACGTTCGGGCCGCCGGATGAGGCGATGGTGCGGGCTTTGCTGGAGAGCCGCTCCCCCTTGGTCCGCGCGCTGGACGCCGATACGGTTTGACGCATGATTTGGGATAAATTCTCAGAAATTGATACTTTGAGACGATGACGAGAACGGCCCCCGGCGGCCAACCAGCGCTGTCCGGCCTACGCCTGAGGCCAGGGCTACCATTTTTCGTCATGCTCGGGTCAAGCCCGATTATGACGGTTTTGGCGGAAATCAGCCGTATAGGACCACCCTTGTCGCGACGCTGAGCGCCACCGTGGATGCGCAAATGAACGCCTTGGGTGCCGCCATAACCGACGCAAGCGACCTATATGCGGAATGCATGAAGGACCCCCGCTAGCGGCAGGCAGATCAGAAGGCCGAAGCCCCGAGTTGACGGAGACGGGCCAGGCTGAGGACCCTCTGACCGTTCTTTCCCAGCTTGCGGGCGTTCGACCAGGCAGCCTCACCGCTCCCATCATAGACGATCTCCGCTTCGCCGGGCGGTATGACTCGCAGAACCACCAGGCGTTCGCAGGTCGCGTACATGGCGATCTGATTGCCGCCCGTCATTTTGATCTGGACCTGACCGTTCGTATCGTAGGCATCGTGCCCCGCTTGCGACATAGGGTGGAGCGTGAGCTTGAGCTCCTGAGCCGCGATCACCTCCCCGATAGACCCAACCAAATGACCGTCAGGCGTGAACTTTCGCCCCGGATATTGAGCTTCAAGTTCCGCGACAGCCTGATAAATGCGTCTGACCGGATCCGGGAGCGCAATTCGGCCTATCGCGGGAACCGCCGGGCTGGGCTGTGTGGCCACCGGGCCCCGCAGACAGCCCGTACGCGTTTGGCCGGACGTATGCTCGAAATGGGCTCGTTGTCCGGTCGTGCCCTCTTTATGCACCCTGATCGACCAGTGGCAGTTGGGGCAACGCATGTGGGTGTTTCGCGGAAGTCCAAGCGCTGTTGCAACGTCAATGAGTTTCCACCCGCCGTCCGCCTCGATCTCACACAGGTCCATTCGCTTATCTCCCACGACGCATTGAGACACCGGGAGTCGCCGCGTGTCCACCGCGGAACCAGGTCAACACCCCGCCCAGACTGGCCGTCCCCCCCGAACGTCCCTATATACGCGCCCAACAGAACACGTATCGGAGGTCCCATCATGGCGGACAATAACGCGGCCGCGGCCGATCTGGTGCCGGTGACGGTGCTGACGGGCTACCTCGGCGCGGGCAAGACCACTTTGCTCAACCGCATCCTGACCGAGCAGCACGGCCGCAAATACGCCGTCGTGATCAACGAATTCGGTGAACTCGGGGTGGACAACGACCTGGTCGTGGACACCGACGAGGAAGTGTTCGAAATGAACAACGGCTGCATCTGCTGCACCGTGCGCGGCGACCTCATCCGCATCGTCAACGGCCTGATGAAGCGCCGCGACAAGTTCGACGGGATCATTATCGAGACCACCGGCCTGGCCAATCCCGCCCCGGTCGCCCAGACCTTCTTCGTCGATGAGGGCGTGAAAGCGAAAACCCGCCTCGACGCCATCGTCACCGTGGTGGATGCCAAGAACCTCCCGGCCCGGCTGAACGACAGCCATGAGGCCGAGGACCAGATCGCCTTCGCCGACGTCATCGTGCTGAACAAGACCGACCTCGTGACGCCGGAGGAGCTTGAAGCCGTCGAAGCGCAGATCCGCCAGATCAACCGCTTCGCCACCATCCATCGCACCCAGCGCTCCGCCGTCGCGATCGACTCCGTCCTGAACCAGGGCGCCTTCGACCTGCAGCGCGTGCTGGAATTCCAGCCCGACTTCCTGTCCGGCGACGACGAGCACACCCATAACGAAGACATCGCGTCCATGAGCTTCGAGCTCGAAACCCCCATCGATCCCGAAAAATTCAACGCCTGGATCGGCGCTCTGCTGCAGGACAAGGGCCAGGACCTGCTGCGCACCAAGGGCATCCTGTCCTACGAGAACGAAGACCGCCGCTTCGCCTTCCAGGCCGTGCACATGATCGCCGACGGCGATTTCGTCGCCCCCTGGAAAGAGGGGGAACCGCGCGTCAGCCGCCTCGTCTTTATCGGCCGCAACCTCAATCGCCCGCAGCTGCGCCGCGGCTTCCAGGGCTGCGCCGCAGCATGAGCCAGTCGAGCAAGGCCCAGTTCCGGGTCGAAAGCCAGGGGATCGAGCGCGAACTCGGCGCCTTCGTCGTCAGCGCCAAATTCGCCCGCGACGGGCGGACGCTCGCCTTCGCGCTGGGCGATGGTACGGTGCGACTGGCGGGGATGGCCAATGCCGGCGATTGGGCGACCATCGAAGCGCATGACGGTGGCATTCTGTCGCTGGCGCCTGATGCGCAGCCGTCCGGGTTCATCACCGGTGGCGACGACGGCAAGCTGCGGCGGATTGGCGCGGATGGCGGGGTCGCCGATATCGCGTCCTTCGGCATGCGCTGGGTGGAACAGGTCGCGACCCATGCCGAAGCCAAGGGCAAGGGCCTGATCGCCGCCGGCGTTGGCAAGGCGGTGCACCTGTTCGATCAGGCCGGCAAAAAGCTGAAAGAGATCGCGCACCCGTCCTCCGTCACCGGCCTGGCCTTCGATGCCAAGGGCAAGCGCATCGCGGCGTCGCATTATAATGGTGCGACGCTGTGGTTCGTCGCGGCCAAGGTCGATAGCCCGCGCAAGTTGGAGTGGAAGGGCAGCCATACCGGCCTGGCGCTGCATCCGGATGGCGAAGCGGTGGTCACCGCGATGCAGGAAAATTCTTTGCACGGCTGGCGCCTGCCGGAAGGCCAGCACATGCGCATGAGCGGCTATCCCGCCAAGACCGAGTCCCTGTCGTTCACCCGCAACGGCAAATGGCTCGCCAGCAGCGGCGCGGATTCGATGGTGCTCTGGCCGTTCTTCGGCGGCGGCCCGATGGGCAAGGCGCCCACCGAACTGGCCGGCGGTGATGGCATCATCTGCAACCAGGTCGCCTGCCACCCGGTGAATGAGATCGTCGCCGGTGGTTTCGCCGACGGGTTGGTGGTCGTGGCGGATATCGCGTCATCGCGCATCATTCCGGTTGTGCCGCCGGATCACGGGCCGATCACGGCGCTGGTGTGGAGCCCGGATGGGACTCGACTCGCGGTTGGCACAGAGACAGGCTACGCGGCGATTGTGGATTTCGCGGCCCGGGGTTGAACCCCGCGCGCTTTAATAACCGGAGGATAACCATGGCCCTTCAGATGGAAACGCTTGCCGCTCTGCCTCAGGTCGCGGCGCCGGTTGTTTACCTCGCGCAGATGGCGGAGAAGCCGCACTCCTACGCCTATCAGGTGCCGCCGGAGATCCCGGTCAGCAATATCGTCACCGAAACGCGCACCGTCGCCATCCACGACATGCGCCCGGTCGTGAACGATCTGTCGCTGGACCAGGAAGGGTTCGCGCTGATCGATAGCCCGACCGCCGTGCGCGATTTCTACGATGTCGATGAATTGACGCGGGTCTGCTATCCGGAGACCGAGCGCGCCATCATGGCCGCGACCGGTGCCATTCGCGCGAAGGTGTTCGATCACACGCATCGCCGGCGCAGCTGGGGCGCTCAGGACCACACGCCGGGCATTCCGCGTTTGCCGGTCGCACGGATCCATGGCGACTATACAGAGGTCTCCGGCCCGCAACGCGTCCGCGACATCATGGGTGATGAGGCGGAAGACCTGCTGACGCGCCGCTTCGCGATCATCAACCTATGGCGCCCGATCACCGCGCCGTTGCTGGATGCGCCGCTGGCGCTGTGCCATGCGCAGACCGTCGCGCGGGATGATCTGGTGACCCATAATCTGATCTACCGCGATCGCGTCGGTGAGATTTTCGCGATGACGTACAACCCGGCACATATGTGGTTCTACGCCCCGGCGATGCGGACGGATGAGGCGTTGTTGCTGAAGTGCTTCGACTCTCAGCGCGACGGCCGGGCCCGCTTCATGCCCCACACCTCCTTCGAAGACCCCACCGCCCCAGCCGATCGGCTGCCGCGGGAGAGCATTGAGCTGCGGGTATTGGTGTTTTTCGATGCGTAGGGACGACGCGTTTACGATTCCAGCAATCGGCGCAGCAGTTCGACGTCCTCCGCGAAACTCCCGTCGCGTTCCATCAGCTCATTCACGCGGGATACCGCGTGCATGACGGTGGTATGGTCGCGGTTGCCGAACTTGCGGCCGATTTCCGGCAGGCTGCGGCTGGTGAGCTGTTTCGCGAGGTACATCGCCACCTGCCGGGGCCGTGCGACCTGGCGGGCGCGGCGGGCGGACGACATGTCGGTCAGCCGGATACCATAATGTTCCGCCACTTTTTTCTGAATTTCCTCGATGGAAATCCGGCGGTCATGGGCTTTCAGCAGATCGTGGAGAACCTCGTGCGTCGCCTCCAGCGTGATCGCGCGGCCGAACAGATTGGCGTGGGCGATCAGCCGGTTCAACGCGCCTTCGAGTTCGCGGACGTTGGAGGTGATTTTATGGGCGAGATATTCCAGAACCTTGGGGGGCACCGGCACGCCGGCCCGTGCGGCCTTGGTTTCGAGAATAGAAATCCGGAGTTCATAGGTCGTGGTGTGCAAATCCGCGACCATGCCGCAACCGAGCCGGGTGCGCAGCCGATCTTCGAGACCATCCAGCGCGGAAGGGGATTTGTCGGAGGAGATGACGATCTGTTTGCCGGCTTCGACGAGATAGTTGAACGTATGGAAGAACTCTTCCTGCGTATTATCTTTGCCGATGAGGAACTGGAGATCGTCGACCATCAAGACGTCGACGCTGCGGAGCTGCTCTTTGAACTCCATGGTCGATTGCGAGCGGATGGCGGCGATGAACCGGTACATGAATTTTTCGGCCGACATATAGGCAACCGAGACCGGGCGTTTGCCCGCGGCCTCACTGCGCGCGGCCAATTCCCAGGCGATGGCATGCATCAGGTGGGTTTTGCCGAGGCCGACGCCGCCGTACAGGAACAGCGGGTTGAAGCCCTGACTGGCGGGTTCTTCGGCGACGCGCCGGGCGCAGGCATAGGCGAATTCGTTCGGCTTTCCCACGACGAAGGCATCGAAGGTGAAGCGGGAGTCGAGCGCGGCCGCGAGGTCGGAGCGTGCGTCCGGCCGATCCTCGGGCGCATTATCCAGTGTGACGATACTGAGGCCGCGCGGGGGGGCCGGAACATCCGGTTGCGGCAGCGGGACAGGATCAGCGGAAACCGAGGGCATGCAAGCTTCGACAGGGCCACCGACACGGATATCGACACGCCTGATGGACTGGTTCTCATGATGCCAAAGTGCATTCATACGAGTACCGTATCGGCTGCTAACCCAGTCCCGCAGGAAGCGTGTTGGCAGGTGGACGGTCACTTCGTCACCATCGACGGCGCCGAGGGTCATCTGATGGAGCCAGGTGCGGTACTCGACCTCACCGACCTCGGTTTGGAGCCGGCTACGGATGCGCGCCCATTGAGCAGCGATCTGCGATGACTCCACGATCTCCCCCTGCTCGGTCGTGGACATCCCTGCTCTCCCCATTATTTGGTTATTGGACGCTTGGTCCCCGTGTATCCCAGGCCCCGGCTTTTGCCGGATCAGATTATACCGTTGCGTTCAAGTGGATTTCATAACGAAGTGGACTTCGACTTAAACAAGTTATCGTCCGCTCGCCGTTGAAGGTTTAATTAAGTCAAATGGCCGGAGAGTGCAATCGAAATTTCGGCTGGCCAGAATGCAACTCTTTAGAACGCAATTAAATTTCGTGGTCCAACTTGCCATACATGCAAAGAAAGCCGTTTCAACCCAATACAGGTCAGAAACGGCCGCAACGGACAAAGATCGGAACTGTCAAGAGACAGCCCCTTTCTTTACAGTTTGGAGTATGCCGGTGGAAGCCAGGCCGGTCAAGCCGGCTTGGGCGAAAATCAGGCGGTCGCGATCGCCTTAATCCGCGCGGACAACCGGGACAGCTTGCGCGCCACGGTGTTCAGATGGGTCACGCCCTTGCCGGCGGCGCGCTGCATTTCCGGCTGTGCGGCCTTCAGCGCATCGGCGGCAACCGCCTTGTCGCCGCTGGCAATGGCCAGCTCGACCTTCTTGACGAAGCTGCGCATGCGCGACTTGCGCGCCGTGTTGCGCTCGGTGCGGGTGGCGGTCTGACGAATGCGCTTACGCGCGGATGCTGTGTTGGCCATGGGCTGTATTAATCGCCTGCTGTATGGGTCGCGTGTGGGTCGTGCTGTCCCAAACCGAGGCAGCAGCGGAAGGCGGGCGTTCTACGCAGATGACAGGGCTGAGTCAAGAAAGCTGCCGCCGCTTTCGATTTGGTCCAACCCCGGCCGGCCGATCCGGACTTCGGCGGCGAACCACCGATACGTCATACTCACCGGCATTGAACCATGGAGCCATACAGATGCACAGCGTTCGGACCGTTTGCGCCCACGATTGCCCGGATATGTGCTCGTTGATCGCGCATGTCGACAAGGGCCGCGTCGTGCGCATCGAAGGCGACCCCGACCAGCCCCTGACCGCGGGTTTCGCCTGCGGCAAGGTCAACCGCGACACCGAACTGGTGCATTCGCCGGAGCGTTTGACCACCCCATTACGCCGCACCGGCCCCAAGGGAAGCGGCGAATTCGCCCCTATTTCGTGGGAGGAGGCGCTGGATGAGATCACACGCAATTGGAACGCGATCATCGCGGCCGATGGCCCGATGGCGATCCTCGGCTATGCTTATAGCGCGCATCAGGGCCTGATGAACCGCGGCCTGCTGAACGGGTTGTTCCACGCCCTTGGCACCAGCCGCCTCCTCGGTGGCACGGTCTGCGACTCCTGCGCCGAAGCTGCCTGGGACGCGACCGTCGGGCCAGGCACCGGTGGTGCAGATCCGGAGTCGGTGACCGAGGCGGATCTGGTGGTGTCGTGGGGATCGGACCTGCATGCCACCAATGTGCATCTCTGGGCGAAGATCGAGCAGGCGCGCAAGCGCGGCGCCCCGCTGGTGGTCATCGACCCCCGCCGCACCCGCGCCGCCCAGGCGGCGGATTGGCATCTGCCCATCCGTATCGGCACGGACTCCGCGCTGGCGCTGGGCGTGATGCACATTCTCGTGCGCGACGGTAAAACCGACGAAGCCTATCTGGCCGAACACACGATCGGGTTCGATCGCGTCCGGGCCGAGGTCCTGCCGCGCTTCACCCCCACCCGCACCGCCGCGATCACTGGCCTGACGGAAGCGGATGTAGAGCGGTTTGCCGCCATGTATGGCGCGGCACAGAAATCCTTCATCCGAATCGGCTTTGGCATGAGCCGCTTCACCCATGGCGGGCAGAACCTGCGCACGGTGGCGCTGCTGCCGGGCGTGCCCGGCGCCTATGGCCGCTACGGCGGTGGCGCGCTGCTGGCGACCGCGGCGGCGTTCGATCTGAACTACAACGCGGTGCGCAAGCCCTCCGGCC
>CAIUPC010000280.1 GCA_903900905.1 uncultured Acetobacteraceae bacterium | reverse complement strand
GGCACCTTTGCCCTGACTATAAGCGGCCGAGGCTTCGGCTCCCGGGTCAGTGCCGGCATGAAGCAGACCTTCATGGAATCCGACTGCGTGTCCTGCGGCGCCTGCGTGCAGGCCTGCCCGACGGCGACGCTGATGGAAAAATCGGTGGTTGAGCTGGGCCAGCCGGAGCACTCCGTCGTCACCACCTGCGCCTATTGCGGCGTCGGATGCTCCTTCAAGGCGGAAATGCGCGGCGATACCGTCGTGCGCATGGTTCCCTGGAAAGACGGCAAGGCCAATCACGGCCATTCCTGCGTCAAGGGCCGCTTCGCCTGGGGCTATGCCAGCCATCCCGACCGCATCCTGGAGCCGATGATCCGCGAGAAGATCACCGATCCCTGGCGCAAGGTCACCTGGGACGAGGCCATCGCCCGCGTCGCGTCGGAGTTCAAGCGCATCCAGGCCAAGGCCGGCCAGGACTCCATCGGCGTCATCACATCGTCGCGTTGCACCAATGAAGAGACCTTCCTGGTGCAGAAGCTGGCCCGCGCCGCTTTCGGCAACAACAACACCGATACCTGCGCCCGGGTGTGCCACTCGCCCACCGGCTACGGGCTGGGCAAGACGTTCGGGACCTCCGCCGGGACGCAGAATTTCGACTCCGTTGAGCATGCGGATGTGATCGTCGTCATCGGCGCCAATCCGACCGACGGGCATCCGGTGTTCGCGTCGCGCATGAAGAAGCGGCTGCGGGAGGGGGCGAAGCTGATCGTCATCGATCCGCGCCGCATCGACATGGTCCGGACCCCGCATATCGAGGCCTCGTACCATCTGCCGCTGCGCCCGGGCACCAATGTCGCGGTGATGACCTCGCTGGCGCATGTGATCGTGACCGAGAATCTGATCGACGACGATTTCGTGCGCGAACGCTGCGAGCTTGACGCTTTCTCCGACTGGGCCGCGTTTGTTGCCGAACCGCGCAGCAGCCCGGAAGCTTTGGAGGCCACGACCGGCGTGCCGGCGGCTTTGGTGCGCGGCGCGGCTCGGCTTTACGCCACCGCCGGCAATGGCGCGATCTATTACGGATTGGGCGTGACCGAGCACAGCCAGGGCAGCACGACGGTCATGGCGATCGCCAACCTCGCGATGGCGACCGGCAATATCGGCCGACCCGGTGTGGGGGTGAACCCGCTGCGGGGGCAGAACAACGTGCAGGGCAGCTGCGACATGGGCAGCTTCCCGCATGAATTGCCGGGCTACCGCCATGTCTCCGGCGAGGGCGTGCGGTCCATTTTCGAAAAGGAATGGGGCGTCACCATCAACCCCGAGCCGGGCCTGCGCATTCCCAACATGTTCGATGCCGCGATCGATGGGTCGTTCCTGGGGCTTTACGTGCAGGGCGAGGACATCCTGCAATCCGACCCGGATACGCATCATGTCTCCAAGGGCCTGGCGGCGATGGAATGCGTCGTGGTGCACGACCTGTTCCTGAACGAGACCGCCAATTACGCGCATGTGTTTCTGCCCGGCTCGACCTTCCTGGAGAAGGACGGGACTTTCACCAACGCCGAACGCCGCATCAACATGGTGCGCAAGGTGATGGCCCCGAAAGCGGGCAAGGCCGATTGGGAAACCACCATGGCGATCTCCAACGCCATGGGTTACCCCATGAACTACACGCATCCGCGCGAAATCATGGCCGAAATCGCGCGGACCACGCCGTCCTTCGCCGGCGTGACCTATGAGCGTTTGGCACGGGAATCCGTGCAATGGCCCTGCAACGAAGCGGCACCGGACGGGTCGCCCATCATGCATGTCGATGGTTTCGTGCGCGGGATGGGTCATTTCGTCATCACCGAATACGTGGCAACCGATGAAAAAGTCGGGCCGCGCTTCCCGCTGCTGCTGACCACCGGGCGCATCCTCAGCCAGTACAATGTCGGGGCGCAGACGCGGCGCACCGCCAATGTGGCCTGGCATCCGGAGGACGTGCTGGAAATCCATCCGCATGACGCACAGGAGCGTGGGGTGCGCGATGGCGACTGGGTGCGGCTGGCCTCGCGTGCCGGCGATACCACGTTGCGCGCGGTGCTGACCGAGCGTGTGGCGCCGGGCGTGGTCTACACCACCTTCCACCATCCGGTGACGCAGGCGAATGTGATCACGACCGACTATTCCGATTGGGCGACCAATTGCCCGGAATACAAGGTGACGGCGGTGCAGGTGTCTCCGTCCAACGGCCTCAGCCCCTGGCAGGAACAGTATCAGGCGCTGAGCGACAAGAGCCGCCGGATCGAGGCGGTGCCGGCGAAATGATACCGGCTGATCCAACACTCCCCCTCCCCTTGCGGGAGGGGGTTGGG
>CAIUPC010000279.1 GCA_903900905.1 uncultured Acetobacteraceae bacterium | reverse complement strand
TGTCCCGGGGACCAAGACCCGCACAATTTCGCGAATGTCTGCCGCGATTGATCCCCGGGACAAGCCCGGGGATGACGTGAGGAGAGCATGGCCGGCTTCACCCGATTGCCCTGGGGGAGATGTGTGGACCGCGCGCGCGGCGAATGCTTTCATGTGGCCATGAAAGTGTTGTTCCTCGAACTGGACACAGAATCCGAATGGGCGGTCGCCTCCCTCGGCCCGTCCTTCCTCGCCGCCTATCTCCGCCAGCATGGGCATGAGGCCGCATTCCTGCGGGTGGCAGCCGACCGGGAAATTGCCGAACTGGCCGACGAAATCCGCGCCGAGGCACCCGGTCTGATCGGCGTTTCCCTCACCACACGGCAATGGCTGCGCGCCCAACAGGTGCTCGGCGGCCTCCGCCGGATCAGCAACATTCCCGTCATCGCCGGCGGCCTGCACCCAACCTTCTCGCCCGAGGAAGTTCTGCGCCAGGACGGCATCGACTACGTCTGCCTGGGGGAAGGGGAGGCCGCCTTGCTCGACCTCGTCAACGCCATGGAAGCCGGCACCATCGGCGAGATCCCCAATATCTGGGCCAAAGGCGGCACCAGGCCGAAATTGCGCAACCCGATCGAGCCGCTGGATTCCATTCCCTTCGCGGCCCGCGACATGCTCGATGAGCGCTGGGGCGTGCGCCATATCTCCACCCAGCGCGGCTGCCCGTTTCCCTGCACCTATTGCGCGGCGCGGATGTATGACCAGCTCTACGACACGCCGGACACCACCAGCTACGGCCGCCGCCGCAGCCATGGCAATGTCCTGGCCGAGATCGCCGCGCTGCGGGAGGAAGGGCCGCTGAATTACATCATCTTCCTTGATGATACCTTCACCATCCACCATCCCTGGGTCCGCGAATTCTGCAAAATCTTCAAGCGCGAGGTCGGGGTCCGCTTCTCCCTGCATGCCCGCGTCGAAACCGTGAACGAAACCATGCTGCATGAACTGGCGGAGGCCGGTTGCTGGCACATCGTCTACGGCGTCGAAAGCGGCAGCGAACGCGTGCGGCGGGAGATCATGAAGCGCTCCGCCACCAATCAGCGCTTCCGCGATGTGTTCCGCTGGACCAAGGCGGCGGGGATCATGGCCACCGCGAACTACATTATCGGCACGCCGGGTGAGACCCGCGCCGAAATGCAGGAAACCATCGCCTTGCACCACGAGTTGCAACCGGTGGATTTCGGGTTCTTCGTCTTCTACCCCTATCCCGGCACCGAACTGTTCCAGGTCTGCAAATCCAAGGGTTACCTGCCGGATGATTACCTGACCCGGCCGGCCAATCACCGGCAGTCGATCCTGAACCTCCCCAACGTAACGCCCCAGGACATCGACGAGGTGTTCGAGCAATGGACCCAAATCCGCGCCAACGCCGCCGCCGCGCGGTCGCTGCCGGAGCACCGGGACCAGGTCGTGGCTGAAACCCGCGCGAGTGCGGCACGGGCATGACGCTGCCAACCCAATCCTTCGACATCATCGTTATCGGAGCCGGCATCGCCGGGGCCACCGCCGCGGCGCATCTGTCCGCGGATCGCCGCGTCGCCCTGATCGAAGCCGAGGACTCCGCCGGCTACCACACCACCGGCCGTTCGGCCGCGCTCTGGGTGCAGAATTACGGGCCACATGACGTGCGGGAACTCAGCCGCCTGTCGCGGGCCTTCTTTGAGAACCCGCCGACGGGATTTGCCGCCACACCGCTGATGCGCCAGCGCCCGGTGCTGATGCTCGCGACCGCGGCACAGCTATCCGACCTCGACTCCGCCCTCGCCGAAGGGATCGGCTTGCGCCGCATCAGCGTGGCGGACGCCGCGCGCCTGATCCCGGCCCTCCGCCCCGGCTACGCGGCCGGCGCGGCGATGGAGGACGACGCCTTCGATATGGATGTCGCGGCCATTCATCAGGGTTTTTTGCGCAAGCTCCGCGCTGATGGCGGCGTCCTCGCTTTGCGCAGCCGGGCCGGTGGCATCACCCGTGCCGGCAGCGTTTGGAACGTCGAAACCACCACCGGTGCGGTCTTCCAGGCCCCGGTCGTGATCAACGCCGCCGGCGCCTGGGGCGATGAGGTGGCCGTGCTCGCCGGTGCGCAGCCGCTTGGCCTGACCCCGCGCCGGCGCACCGCCGCGATCATCGACCCCACCCCGCATGACGTCGAACACTGGCCGATGGTGCTGGACGTGCAGGAGAATTGGTACGCAAGGCCGGAAGCGCGCACCCGGCTGATGGTCTCCCCGGCGGACGCCACGGACAGTTACCCGCATGATGTGCAGCCGGAGGAACTCGACATCGCGCTCGGCATCGATCGGATGCAGCAGGCGCTGGATATCAAGGTGCGCCGGGTTGAGCACAGATGGGCCGGGCTGCGCACCTTCACCCCGGATGGCAGCCTGGCCTTCGGCTGGGATTCCGTGATCGAGGGTTTTTTCTGGAGCGTCGGCCAGGGCGGCTACGGCATCCAGACCTCCCCCGCGGCGGGGCAGCTGGTGGCTGATTTGGTATTGGGCCGCGACCCGGGGGAGGCCGCGGCGATCCGGGAGGCGGTCGATCCAGGGCGATTCAGTTGTAGACCTGAACGCCGTCGATGAAGCCGCCGATCATCGAGCTGGATGGCCGGAAGCGTTGGGCATAGAAGGTCCAGTTGTTGCCGTTGCGGATCCCGACGACGGTGCCGTTTTGGGTGCCGCTTGAGTGGAGCCGTGCGTTGACCACTCCGCCGAGGCCGAAGCCGCCGGAGATGCCGCGTTCGAGTTCCATGCGGTCGTTGACCGTCTCCCCCGGCGGGCGCAGATGGGACACGAGGCGGGCGCCGCCATTTGACCCGATGCCGAAGGTGCAGCCGTTGATTTTGCTGGTGACCATCACCGTCCGGCCCCAGGTGGGCAGGGTATAATGGGTCGTGGCGGCATTTTCCCATTGCTGGGTGACGGTATTGAACTGGCGCATGGATATATAATGGACCCGGAACGGGCGGCTGACCTGCCCATTGGTCTTGGCATTATAAGCCCCTTGCGGATACATGACGTATAACGGCACCGGCTGATTCAGGCCGCCAACCGTCGTGATCCAGCCCTGGTCATCGGATTCCGACAGGACGAAGTCCGATCGGCCCGAACCTCCGCCGGTTCCGTAGATAATGAGTGCGTGATTTTCCAGCCAATTCTGGGTGTTGGTCCGCAACAACCCTAATTCTGCATTCACCGGCATCGGGCAGCTCCTGTCCTGAGGCGACGCTGACGCGTCATGACTGAAGCTGCCACGGATACTCGTATCAGACCAGACACGGCTTCGTCAAAAAGCCGTGTCTGGTGTTTTTGGTTCAGGCCTTGATGCCCAAAACCCGGGCGGCGTTCAGGCCCAGCAGCGCGAGCTTGTCCTTTTCGCTCAGTGACGGCGTATTCAGGACGTGATCGACCGGATGCGCCTCCCACGGATAGGGGTAATCGCTGCCGAGCATCAGCTGGCTGACGCCGACCTGGGCGGCGAGGTGGCGCAACGCCTCGGGCGTGAAGACCAGGGTGTCGAAGAAAATCTGGTTCAGATATTCGGTGGGCTTCTTCTTCAGCACGATCTTCGGGTCGCAGAATGTCGGCGCGACGAAGCAGGCGTGGTCCGACCTGTCGGCGTAGGATGCGAGGTAGCCGCCCCCATGCGCCGCGATGAATTTCAACTTCGGGAACTGATCCAGCGTGCCGTCGAAGATGATGTGCTGCAGCGCGATCGTGGTGCCGAGCGGGTTGGCGATGGTATTGCTGAGCCAGCCATTGCCGGCCAGCCTCTTATCCAGTTCCGGTATCCCTTGCGGATGGATGAACAGCGAAGCGCCAAGTTCCTCGGCTTTCGCCCAGACCGGATGCAGCGCGGGATTGGAGAATTCCCAGCCGTTGACCTTGTCGCCGATAGCAGCGCCACGCAGGCCCTGCTTTTTCACCGCCATTTCCAACTCCTGCACCGCCAGCTGCGGATCCTGCAGCGTCAGAGACGCGAAGCCCGCGAACCGGTCGGCGTTGGCGGCGCAGAGTTCGGCCATTTTCTCATTCTGGATGGCGACGATCTTGGCCGCGAGGTCGCGGTCCTTGCCATACCAGAAGGGGTTGACCGACAGCACTTCCATGTCGATCGCCTGCGCGTCCATGGCTTTGGTGCGCTCTTCGATGGTCAGATAGGACTCTTTCGCGCCCCTCACGGCATAGTTCAGCATGCCGGTTTCGCTGCCCATCAGGGCCGCGGCTTCCTTGAACACGCAGTGGGCATGGACGTCGATGGTGCGGACCTTCTTGCCGTTCACGCTGACCGGCCGGCGCGCCGGGGCGGCGGCATGGGCGGTTTCTGGAAGGCCACAGCCGCAGAACACGACTCCGGTCGCGGCCGCGATGCCGCTCAGAAATCCTCGTCTGTTGGTCATTTTCGTCTCCTGCCCATTGGTTATTTGTTTGTGGAACAGGAGGCTATGCCGAGGCGCGGCGCCGCGACAAGACGCCAATCATTCAGCCGAGGCGGATAGTGGGGGAGGAAGTTGGAGGTCCGGGCCGGAATCGAACCGGCATACGCGGATTTGCAGTCCGATGCATCACCACTCTGCCACCGGACCCCCGGGGCTGAGGCGCGGTATATCGGGCCAGTGCCGCGCGCGGTCAAGCCCGATGTCGTAACCGCCGGGGCAATCGGGTGAAGCGTTAAGGGCGTGAATTGGGGCAATGGCTGGCCCCAAGCGCCATCCCCGGGCTTGTCCCGGGGACCAGGGCCCGCATAATTTTGTGAACCTTTGCCGCGATTGGTCCCCGGGACAGGCCCGGGGATGACGCTTGGAGAGAATGGGGAGGACGCTTGGAGAGAATGGGCGGCTTCACCGGGGTGCCCTGCGTAACCGCCTTTGCGTAGGACCCCGGGCAAGGCTATAAGGTGCTGACAATTCACGAGACGAACCCGCGATGGCCAGCCCAACCGACGAACTTCCCGTCCTCGACTACCACGCCGATGCGCGCAAGCGCATGGTGGATAGCCAGATTCGCCCGAACAAGGTCAATGACCCGCGGCTTCTGGCGGCGATGCGCTCTCTCCCGCGGGAACGGTTTGTGCCCGCCGCGCTGGAGCCGCTCGCTTATTCCGATGAGGACGTGCCCCTCGGCCGGGGCCGGGTCATGATGGAGCCGATGGTGCTCGCGCGGTTGCTGCAATTCGCCGCGCCCCAGGATGGGGAGCGGGCTTTGATTGTCGGCGCTGGTACCGGCTATGGCGCCGCGGTGCTCTCGCAATGCGGGCCGCAGGTGACCGCGCTGGAAGAAGATCCGGCCTTGCTTGACCTCGCGCAGGGTGCCCTTGGGGCCGAGGCGCCGGCGGTAAGGCTTGTTTCGGGTCCTTTGTCGGCCGGTTGGCCGGCGGGCGCGCCCTATGACATCATCGTGATCGAGGGCGCCGTGCATGCGGTCCCGCCGGCGATCGCGGCGCAGCTGAAGGAAGAAAGCGGGCGTCTGGTCACTGTGCTGACGGGGACGGGACGCACCGCGCAGGCGGTTCTGGCGCAGCGGACGCCGGGCGGGCTCGTGTCACGGCCGGTTTTCGACTGTGCCACGCCGGCTTTGCCGAGCCTGCGGCCGATCCCGGAATTCGTGTTCTGAGGTGGGGCGGCCGCTGCCCGGGGCTGGTGCTCACATGGTCGCGCGGTTTGAAAACGGGCTGTTCGAAAAATAGAGGGTTTGGCATGGGAATGCGTCAGGGATTGGGTTTAGGCCTGGGGCTGGTGTTCGCGGCTTTGCCGGCGCTGGCGGAAACCAGGCCGGCGCCGCGGCCGCCCGCGGCGAAAGCGCAGGTCCCGGCCTCCCCTGGCCCGCACACGCTGGCGGAAGCGCTGGCCGAGACCTACACCAACCAGCCGGCCTTGCAGGCGGAGCGCGCCAAGTTGCGGGCCACCGACGAAACCGTGCCGCAGGCCCTGTCCGGCTGGCGGCCCACGGTGTCGTTGAATGGCACCGCCGGCTATGGTGACGGGTTGTCGCGTAGCTATTCCGCCAGTGCCGGCCGCTGGCTGAACACGCCCGCTGGCCGCCAGTTCGCGACAGCGCAGGCGACGGTCACGCAAAACCTCTATACCGGCGGTAAGGTTCAGGGGAACGTCAACCGGTCCAAGAACCAGGTCATGGCCGAACGCGCGCTGCTGATCGCGCAGGAGCAAACCAGCTTCCTCGCCGCCGCGCAGGCCTATGTCGGCGTCATCCAGTCCCGCCAGTTGCTGGAATTGCAGCGCAACAACGAGCAGGTGCTGACCAAACAGCTGCAGGCGACCAATGACCGCTACCGTGTCGGTGAAATTACCCGCACCGATGTGGCGCAGGCCGAGGCGGCTTTGGCTGGCGCGCGGGCGCAGCGGGAAACCGCGGAAGCCAATCTCGCGGTTGCCAAGGGCGTGTTCCAGCAGATCATTGGCCTGCCGCCGTCCGACGATATGAAAGAGCCGCAGCCTTTGGCTCTGCCGGTGAAATCCGCGGCGGAGGCGACGGCGATGGCCAGCACCAATAATCCGAACGTCATCGCCTCGCTGTTCAACGATGCTGCCGCCAAGGACGCGGTCGATGTCGCTTTGGCTGCCCTCATGCCGCAGATCGGTCTTCAGGGGCAGACCTTCCAGCAGCAAAACGCCGCTGTGCGCAGCACCGCCTCCAACGGCTATGCGTTGACCATGCAGCTTTCGGTCCCGCTCTATCAGGGCGGTGCCGAACAGGCCGCGGTTCGATCCGCTAAACAGACGCAGCAACAGACGGAACGCCAGGTGGCCGATACACGGCGCACAGCGGTGCAGGCCTCGGTGCAGGCGCTGTCGACGCTCGAAGGCGCCCGCGCCGCCGCCGCCAGCACGCGGGCGCAAATTCGTTCAAACGAAATCGCCCTTGAAGGCGTGACGCGGGAGGCGATTGTCGGCTCCCGCACCACGCTCGACGTGTTGAACGCGCAGCAGGCGCTGCTGAACTCCCGCACGACGCTGGTGCAGAACCTGTCGCAGCTGGTGACCGCATCCTTTCAGGTGGCCTCCGCCATTGGCCGTCTGACGGCGCGCGATATGAAGCTGCCGGTGCCGCTGTATGACGAGACCGCCTACTACCAGGCCGTCAAGGATCGCTGGATCGGCCTGGGCGATTATGCCACCGATCAACCCGGCCGCTGATTGGACGCGGAGTTCAGGCAGATGAACACAACGCCCGACCCCAACCGGCAGACCACGGGCCAAGGCGCTGATCCGTCGATGGAGGACATTTTGGCCTCGATCCGCCGGATCCTGAGTGAAG
>CAIUPC010000278.1 GCA_903900905.1 uncultured Acetobacteraceae bacterium | reverse complement strand
GTCACCGTCCCGCCGGGGCAATGGATCGAGAGTGACCCGGTCGCGCTGCCCTTCGTGAAGTCCCCCAACGATCCGCTGCTGACCGGGCGCAAGCTCGCGGTCAGCTTCCATGTCGTGGGGGAGAGCGGGCCGATGACCTGGCACGCCAAGGCGTTGCAGACGTCCTATCTCGGGCCGCAGGGCGGCGGATCGCAGGCGGCGGATGAGGCCGAAACAGGGTTCCCGTTCTCGACCACGTCCTGGTACTTCCTCGACGCCGTCATCATGAACGCCGCGCCTGGCACCAAAGCCGTGGTGACGTTCGGCGATTCGATCACCGACGGTACCGCATCGACCCTGAACGGGGATGATCGCTGGCCGGACGTGTTCTCCCGCCGTCTGCATGCCGCGATCGGGGACCGTTACGCGGTCGTCAACCAGGGAATTGGCGGTAATCAGGTCGTGGGACCCAAGGACTACGCGGCCAATCCGATCGGTGGCGGCCCCTCCGCCCTCAGCCGGCTGGAGCGGGATATTGTTTCCCTGCCGGGCGTTGGCGCGGTGGTCTGGCTGGAGGGGATCAACGACTTCGGCACTGCTGGCGCGACCATGGAGGCGGTGGCCGAAGGCTATCGCCAGGGCGTCGCCACGCTGCGCGCGAAACTGCCGGGCGTGAAAATCTATGTGGCCACGCTGACCTCTGCTTTGAACAGCACGCCCACGCACGGGACGCCCGAGGTTGATGCGAAGCGCAAGGCGTTGAACGCCTTCTTCAAGGCCGAGAAAATCTTCGACGGCGTGGCCGATTTCGATGCGGTGACCCTGGACGCCACGACCGGCGCGATCAAGCCCGCATTCGTTCCCAATTCCACCATCGGCGGCCCCGGTGACCGTCTGCACCCCAACCGCGCCGGCTACGCGGCGATGGGTGGGGCGGTGGATCTGGGGTGGTTTGGGGCCGGGAAGCGCTGATTGCGGGGAACGCGGACCAGGATCGGCACGATGGGAGGCGTGACGGTCCTGGTCATGGTCAGGGGACGCGGCATTGAGCCGGCTCGGGCCGCGGCAAACGGCAGGGGCGGCTACAAAGCCATCGCTTGCGGCGTCAGGTTTCAGGCGTTGGGGGCAACGCCGTTCTGCTTGAACCAGGCGAGCATGCGCTTCCAGCCATCCTCGGCTGCGTCTTTGCGGTAGCTGGGGCGGTAGTCGGCGTGGAAGCCATGCGGGGCGTCGGGGTAGATCACGATCGCGACCTTCTTATGCGCCGCCTTGGCCTTGGCTTCCGCCGCTTTCACCGCGTCCACGGGAATGCCCTGATCCTGACCGCCATAAAGCCCCAACAGCGGGCAGCGCAGCCGATCAGCGTAGTCGGTGGCGGTGGCGGGTTGGATGGGGGAGGGCTGGCCACCGACCGGGCCATACCAGGCCACGGCGGCCTTCACCTTCGGGCTATGGGCGGCAAACAGCCAGGTCATGCGCCCGCCGCGGCAAAAGCCGGTGACGCCGAGGCGGTTGGTGTCGCCCTTGTTGGCGCCGGCCCAGGCGACGGTGGCGTCGGCGTCGTCCATGTATTGCGCGTCGGGTTCTTTGGAAATCACGTCGGCGATGATCTGTTTGACGTCGCTCATTTTCGACAGATCGCCGAGGCGGGCGTAATATTCGGTGGCGACCGCCATGTAGCCTGCTTTGGCGAGGCGGCGGCAGACGTCCTTGATGTATTCGTGGACCCCGAAGATCTCTTCATTGACGATGATGACGGGGAATTTGGTGCCCTTCGCCGGGCGGGCGAAGTAAGCAGGCAGGGTGCCGCCGGGCACGGGAATCTGGGCCTCACCGGCCTCGATCCCGGTGGTGTCGGTCTGCAGGGCCTGGGCCTCCGCCCGTTCGGTTGCCAGGGTGAAGCCGGTGATCAGTCCGGTCATCATGAAGCCGCGGCGCGCCAATGGGTAGTCCCGCAAGCCAGCTAACTCCGTCATGTCGTTCATAATCTCGTTCTCCCCAGGGTGATTGGCCAGCCAGATGCAGGCGGCTGGATGCCCGTCATACAGAATGACGCGTCAAAGTGCCCGATATTCCACGTCCTCGACAGGGGCTCGGAAAGGGTTCGACAAGCGGCGTGGGGCACGTACAATCGGGCACCACCAGGGAAGCGCCCATGACATCCGACGCACTGTCTGCCGCACCGCCGCCGACGGGCACCGATCGCGGCTGGTTCGACCGCCGCCGGGTGATCCTGTGGGGCTCGGGGTTGTTGGTGTTGCAGGCGGGATTCCTGGTTTTCCTCGCGGCCTGGCAGCATGGTTTCGTCACGGGCACGGCGGCGAAGACCTCCAGCGATTTCGTGAGTTTTTATGCTGCTGGCAAGCTCGCCCTGGCCGGAACGCCGGTGCTGGCCTACGATCAGGTGGCGCATGCGGCGATGGAGCACGCGGTGCGCGGACCCGACGGGCCGTACCAGTTCTTCTTTTACCCGCCTGTTTACCTTCTGCTCTGCTCGGCGTTCGCCTGGCTGCCGTACTATCTGGCCTATGCCCTGTTCGAGCTGCTGGGCCTGGTGCCGTTGATCCTGGTGATGCGCGCCATCATGCGGCAATCCGGTTGGGGTTGGCTGGGGCCACTATTCGCCTTTCCGGCGGTGTGGTGGACGATCGGCCTTGGCCAGAACGCCTTCCTGACCGCGGCGCTGCTGGGCGGGTTCACGCTGCTGCTGGATCGGCGTTCGGCCAGCGCGGGGATTCTGGTCGGGCTGCTGTGTTACAAGCCGCATTTCGGCCTGCTGGCGCCGGTGGCGCTGCTGGCGGGGCGGCAATGGCGGGCGTTCTTCGCCGCGGGCGCGACCGTTGCGGGGCTGGTGCTGCTGTCGGTGCTGTTGTTCGGAGCTGAGACCTGGCGCGCGTATCTGGAAGCGTTCGCCGGCTCGCAGTCGGTCTACGGCACCGGCCGGATCGACTATGCCGGGATCGTCACACCGTTCGGGGCGGCGCGGCTGCTGGGCGTACCGGCCGGCGTGGCAAACGCCATCCAGGGCGTGGTGGCCTTGGCTCTGGCGGGCCTCGTCGGCTTTTTTTGGTTTCACCGACGGGGAACCGAAGCCGCGCGCGCGGCGCTACTGCTGTCGGCGACGCTGCTCGCGGTTCCTTTGGCGCTGGTCTATGACCAGATGATCGCTCTGGTCGCTATCGGCTGGCTGGTGCGGGCCGGGCGCGACGGCGGCTTCCTGCCCGGGGAGAAAGCCAGCATCGCGGTGCTTTATCCGCTGGCCATCATCACCTGGCCGGTTGGCAGCGCCTGGGACATTCCACTGGGGCCGGTGGTTGGCCTGGTGGTGCTTGTACTCAGCCTGCGGCGGCTGCTACTCCCTGCCGTTTGAACCAGGCCAGCATCCGCTTCCAACCGTCGGCCGCGGCATCGGCGCGGAATTCCGGCTGCCCCTCCATGACGAAGCCGGAGGGGGCGCCAGGATAGACCACGATTTCGACCAGCTTATGGGCGGCTTTGGCGGTGTCCTCGGTCGCCAGGGCCTCGGTCACGGGGATCGCGGGGTCGCGCGCGCCGTAGAGGCCCAGCACCGGGCAGTTCAACCATTCCGCGTAATCCGCCGCCCTGGCCGGCTGAAACGGGGAGGTATCGCCCGTGAGGCGCCCGTACCAGACCACGGCCGCCCTGATTTTCGGATGATGCGCGGCGAACTGCCAGATCATCCGCCCGCCGCTGCCGAAGCCGGTCGCACCGAGATGGTTGATATCGCCCTTGTTCGCCGCCGCCCAGCGGATCGCGGCATCCGAATCGGCCAGATATTGCGCGTCCGGGGCGATCAGATGGGCGTCGGGCCGGCCGCTGAAGCGGGCGTAATAATCCGGTGCGACGGCCATGAAGCCGCCTTTGGCCAGGCGCCGGCAGATATCCTTGATGGCTTCGTTCAACCCGCCAGCATCCGCGTTCACCAGGATGAGTGGAAAGATCCGGCCTTTGGAGGGGCGTGCGAAATAGCCGGGCAGGCTGTTGCCGGGCTGGGGACTATGCACCTCCCCGGCGTCGAGGCCGACGACATCCGTTGCCGCCCAAGCGGGCAGCGCCAGTGTGGACAGACCGCCGGTCAGAAGACGACGGCGCGCGATCTGATGTCCCGTTGGCTTATTGTCTTTGGCCACACCGTTCCCCATCGCGGCGTCCTCCACCAAATAGCCCCTGCTTGCCGCGGCGGCAGGCGCGTGCGCCCCCGCCTTTAGCCGGTTCCCGCCACGCTTCGCCAGAGTGCGCCTGGGACGCGCCTGACCGGAGATTTTCAGACCCACGCCAGCGCGGGGCAGATTTGCCCCGCCACCCCTTGCGGCCTGTGCCCGTGCGGTGCATTGCTCCTTCGACATCCCAATGGGCCGGATTGAAGGAAGCAGTGAATGCGTCTGGCGGTGCTGAGAGAACGTCGATTGGCCGAAACCCGCGTCGCCGCGACGCCCGAGACGGTCAAGCGCCTCATTGGTCTCGGGCTGGAGGTTGCGATCGAAACCGGGGCCGGTGGCACGGCTTCTATCCCTGATAGCGAATTTCTGGCGGCCGGTGCCCGGATTGCCGACAGTCCCGAAACGGCCCTGGCCGGGGCGGAGATCGTGTTCGCGGTGCAGGCGCCCTTGCCCGAGCAACGGGCTTTGATCCAGCGCGGCGCCTTGCTGGTCTGCACGGCCGGCGCGTTTGGCGATCCGGAGTTGGTGCCGTCTTTGGCCGCTGCCGGCATCGACACCGCGGCGATGGAGTTGCTGCCGCGCATCACCCGCGCCCAGGCGATGGACGTGCTGTCCAGCCAGGCCAACCAGGCCGGGTATCGTTCGATCATCGAAGCGGCTGGCGCGTTTTCGCGCGGCTTCCCGATGATGATGACCGCCGCCGGCACCGTTCCGCCGGCCCGGGTCTTCGTGATTGGCGCCGGCGTGGCCGGTTTGCAGGCCATCGCCACCGCCCGCCGTCTGGGTGCGATCGTGTCCGCCACCGATGTGCGCCCCGCCGCCAAGGAAGAGATTAAATCCCTGGGTGCGGTTTACGTGGGTGTGGAAGACGCTGAAACCGCCGCCCAGACCGGCGCTTATGCCCGGGAAATGAGCGACGCGTTCCGCCAGAAACAAGCCGAACTGATGGCCACGACCGTCGCCAAGAACGACATCGTCGTCTGCACCGCGCTGGTGATGGGCCGCAAGGCGCCGACGATTGTCACCAAAGCCATGGTCGAGGCGATGCGGCCGGGTAGCGTGATCGTCGATCTTGCCTCCGACGCCGGCGGTAACTGTGAGGCCACTGTGCCGGGCCAGCAGATCACGACCGCGAACGGGGTGACGATCCTGGGCTTCAACAACTGGCCGGGCCGCATTCCAGTGGCGTCGTCGTCGCTGTACGCGCGCAACCTGCTGACCTTCCTGACGACGTTCTGGGACAAGACGGCGGGTAAACCCAACCTTCCGGCGGATGATGACATCGTGAAGGGGGTCATGCTGACCCGCGGCGGTGCCGTCGTTCATCCCAGCTTCCAAGCCGCCTGAGACCAGGAGATCGAACGATGAACCCCTCCCAGTTGGCGGAAGAGGCCGCCCGCCTCGCCGAACGGGCGCAGGACCTGGCCGCGCACGCGCAGTCGGTCGCTGCCACCGTTGGTGCCGTGGCGCCGCAGGTCGAGCCATTCATCTTTCTGCTGGCCGTGTTCCTCATGGCCTGCTTCGTCGGCTATTACGTGGTCTGGAATGTCACGCCGGCGCTGCATTCGCCGCTGATGGCCGTGACCAACGCCATTTCGTCCGTGATCGTCGTGGGCGCCATGCTGGCGACCGGGCTCGCGGAATCGGGCTGGGCGATGGGCTTCGGCTTCATCGCGGTGACCCTGGCCTCCATCAACATATTCGGGGGCTTCGTGGTCACGCAGCGCATGCTCTCGATGTTCAAGAAGAAGCAGTAGGGGCCGCATCATGTCAGCCAGCCTCACCTCGCTCGCCTATCTCGTCGCCGCCGTCCTGTTCATTCTGGCGCTGCGCGGCCTCTCCTCCCCCGTCACCTCCCGCCAGGGCAACCGCTTCGGCATGATCGGCATGGGGGTCGCGGTCGCCGCGACGCTGCTGCATCATGGCATGAGCGGCTGGGGTTTTTTGCTCATTACCCTCGGTATCGTCATCGGTGGCGGCATCGGCACGGCCGTGGCGTTGCGCATCCAGATGACGGCGCTGCCGCAGCTGGTCGCGGCTTTCCACTCCCTGGTCGGTCTGGCGGCGGTGTTCGTCGCGGCCGGGGCGCTGAACGCGCCGGAGGCGTTCAATATCGGCATGCCCGGGCATATCCACGGGCAGAGCCTGATCGAGATGTCGCTGGGCCTCGCGATCGGGGCGATCACCTTCTCGGGCTCGCTGATCGCTTTCGCCAAATTGCAGGCCCTGATGAAGGGCGCGCCGATCCTGTTTCCGGGGCAGCATAAGCTGAATTTGGGGATGGGGATTTTGCTGGTGGTGCTGGTGGTGGCGTTTGTCATCAGCGGTGGCAGCCAGATCCTGTTCTGGCTGATCGCCATTCTGGCGCTGGTGCTGGGCTTCCTGATCATCATCCCTATCGGCGGCGCGGATATGCCGGTGGTGGTGTCGATGCTGAACAGCTACTCCGGCTGGGCGGCGGCGGGCATTGGCTTCACCATCCAGAACCTGGCGTTGATCATCACCGGCTCGCTGGTGGGCGCGTCGGGCGCGATCCTGTCCTACATCATGTGCAAAGGCATGAACCGCAGCATCTTCAACGTGCTGCTGGGCGGCTTCGGCACCGATAACGCGGCGGCGGGCCCGGCGGGAGCCACGGGCGACCG
>CAIUPC010000277.1 GCA_903900905.1 uncultured Acetobacteraceae bacterium | reverse complement strand
TGGGCCCCGGGACAAGCCCGGGGATGACGGGGCGGGCCGGCCAGCGCCCCAATTCGGGCTTCTGGTATCAGGCCAGCCTTCCTTGACGTTGACGCCCCGGCCGGACCCGTGCGCGGACCGTGACTGGTGTTGGGTGCCGGTACGGCAATGCCCATGCAGACTGGGATTAAACGCATGATGCTGTTCATCAGGAGCGTCAGGTGCGCGTAGGGGGAGGTTGGATGTTCATGATCCGCTCGATAACCTGTCCCTTCCCCCGCGCCAATCTGAAACCAGGCGTCGCCCGTGCTCGAGATACCGTCGACCGTTCTTAGGCGGTGCCTGAGGCTGCCTTACGCCTGCTCGTGCGAAAGCTTCCCATCATCAGGCTCCTGCGCTTCTTCGGCCTGCCGCCGCAACCGGCGAAAACTGCGCAGACTGAGCGGGATCATCCCCACATAAATCAGCCCACCCGCCGCCAGTGCCGCCCAGGGGTCGGCGATCAGCAAGCCCACGAACAAGCCGGTACCCAGCAGCACCGCCAGCACGTATTGCGACGGGATCCGGAAGTTCTTGAAGCTCCAGACCGGTATCGTCGATACCAGAAGGACCGCTGTGCCGATGAGCACACCGGCACAAACAAGGGGATG
This sequence comes from uncultured Acetobacteraceae bacterium, assembly GCA_903900905.1. Lineage (GTDB taxonomy): Bacteria > Pseudomonadota > Alphaproteobacteria > Acetobacterales > Acetobacteraceae > Rhodopila. The sequence continues at coordinate 3,949 of CAIUPC010000277.1, read as the reverse complement.
CTGCATCACGGCCGCCAGACCGGGGAGGCCAAGCGATTTCGCCTCCAGCCCGGCGAACAGCGGAAACAGCACCAGCCCGGCCCCGGCCGGTGCCGGCACACCGGTGAAGAAGTTATAAGAATAGGCTGGCTTCGGCGCGCCATCGAGGGCGGCATTGAAGCGCGCCAGGCGCAGCGCCATGCAGACCGCGAACATCAGGCAGGGCGTGTAGCCATAGGCCCCGACCCGCTGCAGCGACCAAAGATACAAGGTGAACCCCGGCGCGACGCCGAAGCAGAGGAAATCAGACAGGCTGTCGAACTCCGCCCCGAAGCGGGAGGTCGCGTTCAGCAGCCGCGCCAGGCGCCCATCGAGGCCGTCGATGATGGCGGCGGCCGTGATGGCGGCGGCGGCGGAGCCGAACCGGCCCTCCAACGCGAAGCGCATTGACGTCAGCCCGGCGCACAGGCCGGCCATCGTCAGCAGATTGGGCATGATCTGGTTGAAAGAGGGCCCCTTGTAGCGGGGATGGCGGCGGGGCCGGTACCGCCGCAGCCGCTGAATGGGGGAGCGGAACGGCGCGTGGTTCACGGCGCGGCGTCCGCGGCCATCTCGGCCATCACCGTCTCGCCGCCAATCATGGTCTGACCGATGACGACCAAAGGCCGCACACCCGGGGGCAGGTAGAGGTCGGTGCGGCTGCCGAAGCGTATGATGCCAAAGCGGGCGCCGCCGAGCACGGCCTGGCCTTCATGGATATCGCACAGAATACGGCGCGCGATCAGACCGGCGATCTGCACCACCGCATAGGATCGGCCGTCGTTGAGGCGAAAGGCGATGGCATTACGCTCATTCACGTCGCTGGCTTTGTCCATGCTGGCGCTCAGGAAGGCACCATGATGGTAGGCGATGCGGCTGACGGTTGCCTCCATCGGCACCCGATTGACGTGGACGTTGAGCACCGAGAGGAAGATCGACACGCGCCAGACCGGCGCGTCCCCCATGTTGAGCTCGTTCGGCGGCAGCACCTCCGACACGCCGACGATCCGGCCATCGGCCGGCGCCACGAAGGCGCCCGGACGGTTCGGCTGCACCCGCTCAGGGTCGCGGAAGAAATAGAGGCAGAACAGCGTGAAGGCCGCGCCCAGCCAGGTGAGCCAGGGTGTCAGCAGGACGCCGAGGATAAAGACCACCACACCTCCGAGCACGAAGGGGCGGCCCGCCGGATGCGGCGGGGAGAAGACATGACCGAGGTCGTTCATCAGTGACATGCGGCCAAGCTTAGACCCGCTTTCGTCCCCCCCGGCAAGCAAAAGCAGGGAATCGGCGTGGGCTATGGCATTTGGCTTTCGCGGGAGCCGCCTCTGCGTCAAAATCGGCGGCCTCTCTTCCGCGTCATCCCCGGGCTCGTCCCGGGGACCAATCGCGGCGCTGGCGGAAACCTTGGTCCCCGGGCCAAGCCCGGGGATGACGAGGAAGGGGCCCTGCCGCTTACACCAACCATCCCAATCATTGACTCGCCGGCGTCTGCCACCCCGTCCTGCTGACGGAGGTCAGCATCCACGCCTTTCCGGTGCCGGATACTGCGAAGTCGTGGATGCCGACCTTTGTCGGCATGACGGGGAGGGGCGACATCGGTGCGTCGGTGGTTAGGCTGCCTGCCGCTTACTCCACGTCCGGCATCTGCACGGCGATCAGCGTGCACACCAGCCCGACCGCCCAGGCGAGGTAGATCACGATGATCTGATCGCGCGGCTTGTAGCGTCGCGGAACGTACCAACCCGCGGCCACAGCCAGGATCATCGCCGCCGCGGGCAGGCCCGCCCCGTATGTGTCCCAGGCGTAGATCATCATGATGAAGCCCATGACGAGCGCGACGAAGACCGCCGGAATACAGCCAACCAGCAACATGCCCTGCGGCATGCGGGCGGTCGCGAAAATCACGAAGCCGAAGATCGCCAGCGCCGCCCCGTAGATCAGCGGTTCGAGCATGGCGATACCTCGCGCATCGTCAGCTGCCGACTTTGAGGGGGGAGACGAGGCCGCGCAGGCAGGACAGGACCGAGAGCGCGACGAGCCTGCCGGTGCGCGGGTTTTCCTCGGAGGGCACGTTCTCAATCTTCATCGTGAATCGCGCCGCATCGGCTTCCACCGTAATGGTATGCACGTTGCGGGTCATCGCCGGATCGGCCCAGATTTTGACCTTGGTCCGGACGGGACCGATGCCGGCAAGCGCCAGTGCGGCGGCGACATTGACATTGGCCGGGAAGCCGGCGGCGGCTTCGAGGGCATTGCCATCGAAGACCAGCAACGGCTCGGTCAGCCCATCGACGGAGATGCGGTTCCGCTCCAGATAGGGGGCGCCTTTCAGGCCCGCCGGCGGCTTGCGGGTTTCCATCGTCACGCTTTCGATCGGTCCCTCGGCTGCGGCGCGCACCGCGTCCAGGCCCAGCAACGCGCCGGTCGGCACCACGATCCGGCCGCCGGTCGCCGCCACCCGATGCACATAATGCATCCGCGGCAGCAGCGCGCCGACGGAGGCCGTGACGAAGATTTTGCCGCCTTCGATGGCGGGCAGGGCGACCTGCTCGAACAGGCTGGCGGGCACGGCCTCCACCACGATGTCGGCTTCCGCCAGTTCGGCCAGGCTCACCAGTTGCGGGCGGGTGCGGAATCCCGCGAGATTGGCGGCGGCCTTGGTTTGGTCCCGGGCGGCGACCGCGATCAGCCGCAGGCCGTCCACGCCGAGATCCAAGGCTCGCGCCAGTGGCAAGCCGATAGAGCCCAACCCCGCGATCGCAACCGTCATGGCCATAATGCGCCCTCCGTCCCCTGTTCCCCCGCGCGAGTCCGCGCTGCCGTCAAATCCTCGGGGGTATTTACATTCATGAACGGGTCCCACTTTCCGGAGGGGAAATCAATCCGCCGCATGCCTATGCTCGCGGCAAAATGATGGACATCGCGTCGTCCGGGCGCCGAAAGCAGGGCGTGCAGCGACTCGCGCGCGGTTACCGGCCAGAGTGCGACCAGATGATGGGCGCGGCCATTGCTGGCGGCGCAGGCCGGCGCGGGGGAGAGGGCGGCGACCAGGCCGGGCGGGACGAACGGGGTATCGCCCGGTATGGTGAGCAGCGCCTCGGCGCCGAGCCCGGCCGCCCAGACCAGACCGGCCATGACCCCGGCGAGCGGACCCTGGCCGGCGAAGGGGCCATCGCTCAGCACCGGCAGGCCGAAGGGGGCGAAACGCGCGGGATCGCCATTGGCGCCGATCGCGATGCCGGGCAGGTCGAGGGAGCGGATGATATGGGCCAGCATCGGGCGCCCGCCGATAGATAACAGCGGCTTGTCGCCGCCGCCCATCCGGCGCGCCTCACCACCGGCCAGAATGAGCGCGGCGATTTTACCGGTCATGAGGAGATACCGGTCACGAGAAAGGAAAACTGGGGCGAACGATGGGTCTCGAACCCACGACATCCAAGACCACAACCTGGCGCTCTGCCAACTGAGCTACGTCCGCCATCCAGGGAGCCGCGTTTAGTCCAGAGTGGGGGGGACGTCAATCATGTTTGATGGGTTTCCGGGGGAGGGCGCATTGGGCCGCGATACCTTTGGCTGGACGGGCCTGGGCCCGCGAAACCGTCATCTCCGGGACAAGCCCGGGGATGACGCTGAGGGTTCGACTGTGGCGCATGTCGATCCAAATACGATACCCCTGGCGGGTTTCCGGGGACCGCATGGATGAAAAATACCCCAGCCGATGCTCATTGATCAGGCACATTGCCTGCGTGGGGGATGGCCGGAAATTGAGCACTTTGGTGTTTCCTCGGATTTTCCCGCAACGATGGGTGGCGCATCGCCCCCGGGCCAAAGTTGGCGCGATGGCGCAAAGCCGGGAAATTCCTGATATGACAATGGATAAGGTGGCGGCTGCCCGCATCTGTCTCATGTTTGCACACGACGGCACGCGATA
>CAIUPC010000276.1 GCA_903900905.1 uncultured Acetobacteraceae bacterium | reverse complement strand
CACCACGCCCGCGGCCTGATCTATCTCGCGCATCGCTGGAATGCCGCGCTCATCGGCCCGCTCCTGGCGGATTTCGCGCTCCGCGACTGCTTCCAGACCGAGCCGGGCAAAGGCATCCGCAACGAGAAGCTGGGCAATGCCTGCCTCTGGGCGCTGATCCACATGCCCGACGGCGCCGGCGTGCCGTTCCTCGCGCGGATGCTGGCGCGGGTGAAATACCCCAAGGTCCGGACCCGCATCGACGCCGCCCTGAACGAGGCCGCCGCCGCCGCCGGCATCACCCGCGGCGCGCTCGACGAAATCACCGTGCCCGATCACGGTCTGGACGCCCAAGGACAGCTGGCATTCGCTATCGGCGGCGGCCAGGCGATCCTCACCCTTACCGGCAACCGCGACACCGACATCCGCTGGATCTCGCCCGAGGGCAAGCCGCTCAAAGCCCCGAACACGCCGATGAAGGACGATAAGGAGGCGATGAAGCAGGTCCGCACCGCGGCCAAAGAAATCGAAACCGACCTCGCCACCCAGATCATCCGCCTCCAACGCCTCTATCTCGATGATCGCCGCTGGAGCCTGGCCGACTGGCGCAGCGCCTATCTCGATCATCCCCTCATGGGTCGGCTGACCCGCCACCTGCTGTGGTGGGTGGAGCGCGATGGCGTGGCCCGCGCGGCGCTGCCCCAGGACGCCACGCTGACCGATATCACCGGCCAGCCCGTGCCAACCGAGGGCGCAACCATCCGCCTGTGGCACCCGATCGACGCCGAACCGGCCGACGTGCTGGCCTGGCGCGACCGGATCGAGGCGCTGGGCCTAGTGCAGCCCTTCGCCCAGATCTGGCGCGAAATCTACCGCCTGACGGATGCCGAACGCGCCACCGGCACCTATAGCAACCGCTGGGCCGGCCATATCCTCAAGCAGCATCAGGCCATGACCCTGGCGCGGCTGACCGGTTGGACCGTGACCCATCGCATGTGGGTCGATGTTGAGAACGACGAGCCCTGGCACATCCTGCTGCCAACGCATCGCCTGGTGGCAGATTACTGGGTCGAAGGTGCGGGCGACCCCGACGATCCCGAGCGCCTCGACAGCAACGCCTATGTCTATGTCACCAGCGACCGCGTGGCGTTCAGCCGCGTGGCCGAGGGCGCCGCGCTGCGAGACAGCGCCCATGGCCCCGCCCGCGCCGAACCCGTGGCCCTGACGGAGATCCCGCCGCTGGTGCTGTCGGAGGTCATGCGCCATTGCGACCTGTTCACCGCCGTCGCCTCCATCGCCAGCGACCCGCTCTGGCGCGATCGCGGCGCCGGCGCCGAACACCCCAACCAATGGCGCCGCGCCGCCGAAGGGTATTGGGAACGCCAGAGCTTCGGCGAACTGACCGAGGCCGCGCGCCTGCGCCATGCCCTGCTGGCCCGGATCGTGCCCAAACTCGCGATCGCGGATCGCTGCACGCTGGAAGAAGACGGGCTGATCGTCCGCGGCACGCGCCACGAATACCGCATCCATCTCGGTTCGGCCGCGATCCGTATTATGGACCAGCAGCGCCATCTCTGCATCGTCCCCGCCGCGAACCCGAAGGAGGAACGGTACTACGTGCCGTTCGAGGGCGATCGGACGCTGTCGGTCATCGTGTCCAAAGCGCTGCTGCTGGCGGCGGACGAGAAGATCAAGGACCCGGATATTCTATCGCAGATCTGAAGCCGACCACCATGACCGTTGACCGGCACGCGCCCTCTGGATGTGTCATCCACGTCCAGGGCCGGTGCCGATGGAATACCAGGCCGCGAAATGAATGACATACCGGCCATGCCCCACCCGTCATGGCGGGCCCACGGGTCGGGCTTCGCCCGCCCGAGGACAGGCTCCGGCCCGCCACCCACGACTTTGCAGACCGGAGCGACAAAGTCGCGGGTATTCCGCCTTCGCGGACCATGACGGGGTTAACGGCCCTTGTAGGTCAATCATTATGCGATTTGGTATTATATCGTTATGTATTGGACCGCCCTATTGGGCACAGGCTAGGCCGAACGGGTTGAAAGACCGCGTTTTTTACCACAGAGGACACCGAGGACCACAGAGAATGCACCGAGAGGGTTCGGACCACCCAGCGCCACAGGTCGTCTTTCAGGCCGAGAATATTATACCGACCCGGATACTGAATGACGTACCGGCCACTCCCTACCGTCATGGTCCGCGCAGGCGGACCACCCATGACTTTGTTGCTCTGATCTACAAAGTCGTGGGTGGCGGGCCGGAGCCTGTCCTCGGGCGGGCGAAGCCCGACCCGTGGGCCCGCCATGACGGTAGGGAGCGGCCGGTACGTCAATGTCAACACGGACT
>CAIUPC010000275.1 GCA_903900905.1 uncultured Acetobacteraceae bacterium | reverse complement strand
GCGGGAGGGGGTTGGGGGGAGGGGTGAACCGCACCGGCCCATGCCAAACCACCCCTCCCCCCGCCCCCTCCCGCAAGGGGAGGGGGAGAAGATCCAAGGCAAACAAAAGGAAACCAAAATGATCCACGAACTGCGCACCTACACAGTCCACCCCGGCAAGATCAACCAGTACCTGGAGATCGCCCGCACCATCGGCCGCCCCGCGCGCGGCCAGAATTACGGCGTCAACATGGGCTACTGGACGTCGGAATTCGGTTCGCTGAACCAGATCTGGCACCTCTGGCAGTATGAAAGCATGGAACAACGCGCCCACCTGCGCACCGAACTGTCGAAGAACGAGGCCTGGACCAAAAACTACGTCCCCGCCATCCGCCCGCTGATCCAGCGCCAGGACATCCGCTTCCTGAATCTGGTTAACGGCGTCAACACGCCGGAAAAAGAAGGCGGGTTCTACGAACTGCGCATGTACCGCTTCAACCCCGGCATGGCCGGCCCCTGGGCCAACCGGTATCGCGACATCATGCCGGTGCGCGAGAAATACTCGAAGAATGTCGGCGTCTGGACCGGTGAGGCGCCGCAGCCGAACGAAGTTCTGCATATGTGGAACTACGAAAGCCTGGCAGCCCGCACCAAGGCCCGCACCGAATTGTTCCAGGACCAGGAATGGCTGGACTTCATCGCCAAGGGCACCGGCGCCATCGTTGAGATGAACAACGTCATGCTCATCCCCACCTCCTACAGCCCAATGAAGTAATAACATGAAACTCGGTCTCTCGATCGGCTATTCCAAAGCCCATCTCGATATCCCGGTGAAGCTGATCCAGCGGGCCGAGGAACTTGGTTACGATTCCGTCTGGACGGCGGAGGCGTACGGCTCCGATGCCGTCACGCCTCTGGCCTATCTGGCGGGACTCACCAAACGCATCAAACTCGGCACCGGCATCATGCAGCTGGCCGCGCGTACGCCGGCCAATGCCGCGATGTGCGCCGGCACGGTGGACGCGCTCGCCGGTGGCGGGCGCTTCATCGCCGGGCTCGGCGTGTCCGGCCCGCAGATCGTCGAGGGCTGGTATGGCGAACCCTGGGGCCGCCCGTATTACCGGCTGAAAGACTATGTCGCGATCATGCGCAAGATTTTCGCCCGCGATGAACCGCTGACGCATGAGGGCCGCGAAATTTCCCTGCCCTATTCAGGCGAAGGCGCCGCCGGCGTGGGCAAGGCGCTGAAATCCATCCTGCACATGAACAAATCGATCCCGATTTATCTCGCCACTGGCAGCGAATCGACGGTGAAACTGACCGCCGAAATCGCCGATGGCTGGCTGCCCATGGGCTTCGTTCCCGGTGCGATGGAAGAATACCGCCCCTGGCTGGAAGAAGGGTTTCGGCGGGCTGGCAACGGCAAAACCATGGCCGATTTCGACATCCAGGCCTCGGTCCATGTTGAAGTCGCCGAGGACGTAAAAGAAGCGCTGGCGAAACTGAAACCCGAAGTCGCGCTCTATGTCGGTGGCATGGGGCACAAAGACAAAAACTTCCACAAAGACCAGATGATCCGCCGCGGTTTTGGTGAAGCGGCGGACCGGATTCAGGAACTGTATCTCGCGCATCGCAAGGAAGAGGCGATCGCCGCCGTGCCTGACGAATGGGTGGATTTGAAATCCCTCGTCGGCCCCCCTGCCCGCATCAAGCAACGCTACCGCGCCTGGGAAGGCACCGGTGCAACCGGCATCACCGTGCGCTCCCGCCAGCCCGCCGCGATCGAGGCCATGGCCGAAGCCGCCCGCCTGAACCAGCAATGAAGGAGGAAACCATGCGTTTCGCGAACAAAATCGCCCTCATCACCGCCGCCGCCAACGGTATCGGCAGGGCCAGCGCCGGGATCATGGCGCGGGAGGGTGCGACGGTTATCTGCGTCGATAACCACCAGGAACGGCTCGATGCCGCGATCGATTCCATCACCAAAGAAGGCGGCATCGCGCATCCTCGCCTGTGTGATGCGATGGATCAGTCCCAGGTCGATGCGGTCGTCGCCAGCGTTGTGGCCGAATTCGGGCGCATCGACATCCTGGTCAACGCTGTCGGCGGTAGTACGATCATTGCGCATCCCAGCGCCAATGTCGAAGAACACTCGCTCGATGATTGGCAGCGGGTGATCAACTTCAACCTCAATGGCACTTTCCTGTTCACCCATGCGGTGGTGCCGATCATGAAGGGGCAGAAGAGCGGGAAGATTGTGAATTTGGCGTCGATTGCCGGGCGCGGCATGAGCGTCGCAAGCGGTTCCGCCTATGCGGCGGCCAAGGGCGGCATCATCGCCTTCACCCGCAAGCTGTCCTTCGAGCTTGGCCCGTTCAACATCAACATCAACGCCATCGCCCCCAGCCTGACGCTGACCGAGCGCATCACCCCGCACTGGAACCAGCGCGCCCCCGACGCGCAGGCGGCGCAGATCGCCAGCACGCCCTTGCGCCGCGTGGCGACGGCGATGGATCAGGCGAAGGTGCTGTGCTTCCTGGCCTCCTCGGACGCGGATTTCGTGACCGGGCTGACGATCGACGTGACCGGCGGGCAGTAGGGCGAAGGACAAGCGGGGGAAGCCTAACAGGGCCCTGTTTGGGGCAATGACTGGCCCAACGCGTCATCCCCGGGCTTGTCCCGGGGACCAAGGTTTCCACCAGTGCCGCGATTGGTCCCCGGGACAAGCCCGGGGATGACGTGGGCAGAGCATTGGCGGATTCGCCCGATCACGCTGGCGGGCGGCCTCCCCGCCTTTACGCGCCGCATGCAGCGGGCTATTCGCTGAACCAGATGACGCTGATCGACCCGTTCCTGTGACCGTCGTGACTGGCGGCGGTGGCCGCCTGCCGTCGGAGCCGATGATTGTGTCCGAGCGCCGCCGGGAACAGGCGGCCTGGCTGCTCCTGGGTGCCCTGCTCGTCTTGTGCCTGGCGCGCGGCCTAACGGCCACCACCGGCCTCGTGGTCCCACCCGACCTGGACGCGCTGCGCGACATCGGATTCACCCAGGGCTTCCTGGACGGGAATTGGTTCGGCGATCCGAGCTATGCCGGCACCGTCCGGTATTACCCGCCGTTGCTGCCCGCGCTGATGGCGCTGCTGATCCGTATCGGCGGTATCAGCGACCTGCCGGGCCTCTGGGTTCAGGCCGGACCCTTCATCGGCTTGCTGCCCGTTCTGGCGTTCTTTTTCTTCATGCGGCGCCTGTTCGGCCTGACCGAGGCCGCCTGCGGCACCGCCGTGTTCGTGCTGGCGAACGGGGCCTGGAGCGATCCCTGGGTCAGCGGCGGTTACTCGCCCTGGCTGCTGGTGCCGGTGGTGGGCCAGGCCGCGTTTCTGGCCACCGCCGGATGGCTCCCCCGGTTGGCGGCGCGCCCCGGGCTGAGCGGTGCGATAACGGCGGGGCTGGCGATCGGGCTGGTGTTTTTGTTGCATCCGGTGCCCGGCATGCTGTTGGCCGCGATCGCGGCGGCCGAGACGGTCTACCGGCGGACCGGATGGTTGCTGGTTGCCGGAACCATCACCGCGCTGATCGCATCCGTCTACCTGCTACCGATGCTGCTGATGCAGCCGGGTGGTCTGGTGCATCGCGCGCCCGGCGGTTGGACCGCCGATGCCCTGCGGCCCGAGGCCACGATGGCGCTGCTGGCGGCGAATTTGCCATGGGTCGTCGCGGCGGCCGTGCTGTGGCGCGGCGGGTCGCGGCCCAAAGGCGCTCTGGTCCTGGCAGCCTGGATTACCATCTGCCTCGCCGGACTGGGCCGCCATTTCATGTGCGGACCGGATGAAGCGGGCCCCCTGGTCTGCCGCGCCGGCCGGATGCCGGTGCATCATTTTCACTTATATCTCCAGGTCGCCGGCGCCTGCCTCATCGGCGCCGCGCTGCCAGTGCTGGCGCGCCATCTGCGCCCGATATTGGCCGGAGCCGCGGCCGTCGCCTTGCTCGGCCTGGGTGTGGCGGCGCTGACGAACCGCGCCTTCGACGTGCGCGAACGCGATCTGGTACTGTTCCATGCCGATACCCATGTGATGGATGTGGCGGCCTATCGCTGGATCCGGGAGCAGACGCCCCCCGGCGCGCTGTTCGTAACCTTCGACGACACCGGCGCGAACGCGCCGTTCGACGCCGGTGCCTTCGCCGTGATGGCGGCGGGACGGCGCCTGATGGCGCTGCATGCGCTGTTTTCCAACCCCTATGCCGACTGGTCCGCGCATGAGGCAACCCGCCGCGCCGCCGCCGCCTGGCTCATGGACCAGGGCCCTTTACCACCGGGTTTGGGCGACTCCCGCGTCTGGGCGATCGCGCCCGGCAATGTTCCAATCGACGAGACGCGGGCGCTGCCGGTGTTCGCGACAGCGGCCCACCGGATCTACGCCGTGCGGTGTTCAACCCCCGCCGGCTGCGCCGCGGGGCACTGATTACGGCAGCCGGGGCAGCTTCCCGGCCAAATCCGCATAAGCGTCTTCATCGGTCCGGTCGTAACGCAGCGGCGTCACCACGATCCGGCCAGCGCGGAGCGCGGTATAGTCGCTCTCCGGCCCCTGCGGGCGGTCGCCACGGCGAAAATTCAGCCAATGGTATTCCATGCCGCGCGGGTCGGTGCGGGTTTCGACATTCATCCCCGCGACCATGCCGACACCTTGCCGCGCCAGGGTCATCTCCCCCGCATCGGCCGCCGCGCCGGGCGGGAAGTTCACGTTCAGCACCGCATCCTTGCCCCAGCCCATCGCCAGCAGCTTGCGCACGACATCGGCGCCGAGCGTGCGCGAGCAGTCCCAGGTCACATTGCGCCGATCATTGTAGGCCTGGCTCATGGCGATGGCCGGAACGCCGAGCAGCATCGCCGTCATGGCACCGCCGACAGTGCCGGAGAACACCGTCTCCAACCCCAGATTCAAACCGCGATTGACGCCCGACAGCACCAGCTGCGGCAGATTGTCCTTCATGATGTGGCACAGCCCCATCACCGCGCAGTCGCCGGGGGTGCCGGTGACGCCGAAGCGGCGGTTGCCTCGGTCGGTGACCCGCAGCGCGTGATGCAGGGAGATGGCGTGCGACTGGCCGCTCTGGTCATGTTCCGGGGCGACGACCCAGACTTCGCGGGCGATCTGGGCGGCGATGGCCTCCATCACCTCCAGCCCCGGGGCGTCGATGCCATCGTCATTGGTCAGGAGTACGCGATCCAGCACGGTCAGGCTCCGTTGTCGTTGCTGACCCCTGTTTGGCCTGTCGGGGCGCTGTTGCCTAGTCCTTGGGATGGCGCGAGGATGGTGGCAACGGATGAGGGAAACGAACCATGCTGATCATCGACGCGCAGGTGCATATCTGGGGCAGCGGCCGGCCGAGCGACCACCACCGGCAGGTTTCCCTGTATTCCGCCGACGAGCTCGTCAAGGAAATGGACGCGGCGGGGGTGAACGGCGCCGTCCTCCACCCGCCGAGCTGGGATCCCGGCTCCAACGAAATGGCCGACGCGGCGGTGCTGCAATACCCGGACAAATTCTGCACATTAGGCTGGTTCGCGCTGAACGACCCCGCCCAACGCCACCGCATCGAAACCTGGAAACAGCGCCCCGGCATGGTCGGCCTGCGCTGGTCCCTGACCCGCCCGGGGCAGGAGACCTGGCACAATGACGGCACCATGGACTGGCTCTGGCCCGCGGCCGAGGCCGCCGGCACCCCGGTCGCCACCATGGCCTGGCGCTTCCTGAAACAGTTCGGGGAGATCGCGGCCCGGCACCCCAATCTGAAGCTGATCATCGACCATCTCGGCACCGTGCGCGGCGGCAAAGATGGCGCCGCCTATGACGACCTGACCGATCTGCTGGCGCTGGCAAAATATCCCAATATCGCGGTCAAGGCGACGGGCGCGCCGTCCACCACGTCGCAGGGCTACCCGTTCCGCAATATCAGCGATGGCTTGCAGCGCATTTTCGACGCCTTCGGGCCGGACCGCTATTTCTGGGGCACGGACATCACCCGCATGCCCTGCACCTACCGCCAATGCGTCACCCATTTCACCGAGGAACTGCCCTGGCTGAAAGGCGCGGATCTGGAGAAGGTGATGGGCCTGGGTGTGATCAACTGGCTGGACTGGAAGCGGCCCGGGTGAAGGCATGCCATGGCGCGGCGAAACCACCCCGGCGTTTGGCGCTTTCCAACGTCTGTTTGTAAGATAGCGCCAACGCCATCCGGCCCAGCCATCACCCGCGGGAACCACCATGAACGACCACGCGACCATCGACCCTCAGACCTTCCTTGACGCGCTCGAAGCCCAGTCCACCCGCCATGAAACCCCCTGCGGAGAGGGTAAAATGGTCTGGCACATCTGGGACCGCTCCGCCGGCACGGCGCCGGTGGTGGTGCTGTTCCATGGCGGCGCGGGATCGTGGCGGCACTGGGTGAAAACCATCCCGGTTCTGGCCGAGAGCTATCGCGTGCTGGTGCCCGACCTTCCCGGCCTGGGCGAGTCGGACTTCCCGCCGGATGGGGACGACGCCTTCGCCATCGCCACCATCGTGGCCGACGGGATCGACGCGCTGATTGGCCAGGGCAAAACCTTCGATGTCGTCGGCTTCTCCTTCGGCGGCACCATGGCGTCCTGCGTGGGCGCGATCCGCGGCAAGCAGGCGCGGTCCGTCACGATCATCGGCTCAGCCGGTGTTGGCGCGCAGGCCTTGCTCGGCTCCGCGGTGAAGCTGGAGAAGGTGCGGCATCTGGAAGGCGAAGAGCGGCGGGAGACACATCGCACCAACCTCAATCGCCTGATGATCGCTGATAAGACGAAGATCGACGACCTCGCGATTGTAATCCAGGACTGGAACACGGTGCGCTCGCGGCTGAAGACCCCGGCGATTTCGCGTAGTGGCGCGATTCTGACCGCGATCGACCAGTTGCAATCGCCGCTGAATGGCATGTGGGGCGAACTCGACGCCCCCGCCAATCCCAAGGGGCCGGAGCGTGTGGCCGCACTGCGGGCGCGCAAACCCGGCGCCGATATCCGCGTGGTCCCCGGCACCGGGCACTGGGCGGCGTATGAGTCGCCCGAGATCGTGAACCCCATGCTGCTGGAAATGCTGGCGCGCACGCGGCCTTGATTGTGATGAGCCGACCGCTCCTCAACCGTCATGGCGGGCGCAGGCCCGCCACCCACGCCTTGCCGATTGTAGACAGATAAGGCGTGGGTGGTCCGCCGTCGCGGACCATGACGGTTGCAGGGTGCCGGCGGATTGCTCACACGCGGCTCCGGCTAAAACCGACGACAAGGCCCCCGGGCCGACGATGCCCAAGAGGAGACTCCAATGTCCGACACACAAGCCCTGACACCGGCCGGCCTCGGCTCCGGCCCAGGCGAAATGATGGGCAATACCGGCCCCGGGATGCTCGCCGGCCTGCGGGTGATCGAGGTCGCGGATGAGCGCGCCGAATATACCGGCCTGCTGCTCGCCGGCCTCGGCGCCGAGGTCATCAAGATCGAACCGCCGGAGGGCAATGCCACCCGCCGTATTGGCCCGTTCCTGGACGATAAGCCCGGCCTGGAGCGGTCGCTGTTCCATTGGAATTACAACCGCGCCAAGAAATCCGTGGTGCTGGACCTGCAAAGCGAAGCCGGTAAAGCGGCGATGCTGAAGCTGCTGGCGGGTGCGGATATCCTGCTCGATTCCTCCTGTGGCGCGGTGAACGTGGCGCTGGGCCTGGATCGCGAGGCGCTGCAGGCGGCCTATCCCAAGCTGATCGTGGCCCGCATGACGCCGTTCGGCGACGACGGGCCGTGGAAGGATCTGCACGCCTCCGACCTGATTCATCTGGCTCTCGGCGGCATCATGATGAATTGCGGTTACGATCCGGATCCGAATTTTGAATACGATACGCCGCCCATCGCGCCGCAGGTTTGGCATGCGTATCATATCGCGGGGGAGCAGCTGGCGACGGGCATTATCGCCGCCGCGATCAACCGTCATCGCACCGGCCTCGGCCAGGATGTTTCGGTGGCCGTGCACGAAGCGGTGTCGAAGAACCCCGAGCTCGACATCATGCACTGGGTCATGCGGCGGGTGCCGCTATGGCGCATGACGGCGCGTCATGCCGGTGAGCATCCGAACCATTCGCCCAGCATCGTCCATACCAAGGACGGGCGCTTCTTCATCTCCCACGGTATGGGCGCGCGGGATTTGAAGAACCTGGTTCCCCTGCTGTCGAAATACAACATGCAGGCGGACCTGCAGCCGCCTGGGGCGGAGGTCGATCTGAAGGCCCGCGCCGTGCCGGGGTCTTCGGCCAGCGACGAGACCCGCGCGCATATGCTCGACGTGGTGCAGCGCTTCGTCCGCGCCTGGACCTATAAGGACATGCCCTGGCTGGAAGCGCAGGAGGCCGGCCTGCTCTGGGCGCCGCTGCGCAAGCCGCATGAGAACGCGTTGGATGAGCATTGGCTCGCCCGCTACTCCTTCGCCGATGTACATCACCCCGAGCATGACCGCTCCTTCCGCTACCCCACCAGCAAATGGCTCGCCTCCCGCACCAGCTGGCAGGTCGGCCGCCGCGCGCCGCTGCTGGGGGAGGACACGGACGAAGTCCTGGCCTCGCTCGATCGCAAGCCCTCGGTGCCGGCGCAGCCGAAGACCGACCTGAACCCGAAGGTCTCGGCGCTGCATGGCAAGCCGTTCCCGTTGCAGGGCGTTAAGATCCTCGATTTCGCCTGGTTCCTGGCCTCGGCCGGCGGCACGCGCTTCCTCGCCGCGATGGGTGCGGAAAGCTACAAGGTGGAGTGGAAGGACAATCCAGACACCCGCCTCGCCGCGATGGCGCCGGTGGGCGGGCGCGCCGCGCGCGATGCCGCGACCGGGCCGCTGAAAGGCGTCAGCGATCTGAACATGGGCGGGCAGTTCAACAACAAGAATGCCGGCAAGCGGGGCATTTCCCTGAACATCCGCCATCCCAAGGGCCTCGCGATCGCGAAGGACCTGGTGCGGATTTGCGATGTGGTGGCGGAGGGTTTCTCCCCCGGCGTGCTGCAACGGCTGGGCCTGGGCTATGACGTGATGAAGAGCATCCGCCCGGACATCATCTACATCCAGCAGGCCGGCATGGGCGCTTTGGGCAAATACGGGCGCATGCGCACCGTCGGCCCCGTCGCCGCGGCCTTCGGCGGCCAGGCGGATATGTCGGGCCTGCCGGAACCGGCGATGCCGGTCAGCTGGGGCTATTCCTACCTCGACTGGATGGGTGCCTATGGCTATGCGCTGGCGTTACTCGGCGCGCTGTATCACCGGGAAAAGACCGGCGAGGGCCAGTGGATCGATGCCTCCCAGTGCGAATCCGGGCTGTTCCTGACCGGCACCTCCATCCTCGACTGGTCCGCCAATGGGCGGGAGTGGAAGCGCTACGGCAACCGCTCCCCCTACAAGCCGGCGGCGCCGCACGGGGCCTATCGCTGCCAGGGCAAGGACCGCTGGGTGGCGATCGCCTGTTTCGATGAGGCGCATTGGCAGGCCCTCTGCGCCGTCGCCGAACGCGGCGCCTGGCGGGAAGACGCGCGCTTCAAGACCTTAGCCGATCGGTTGCAGCACCAGGACGCGCTGGATGCGGCAGTGGGGGCCTGGACCGCGACCCGCACGGCCGAGGACAT
>CAIUPC010000274.1 GCA_903900905.1 uncultured Acetobacteraceae bacterium | reverse complement strand
TGGGCTGAAATTCAAAATGGCCCTGATCCATTCGGAGCAGGACAAAGCCAGCATCAAGCGCCGCATCGCCGCCGGCGGCATCCATCCGCTGGCGCATCAGCCCGATCTGACCGATGCGGTGGCCGATCGCTCCACCCGCATCGTCGGCATGATGGGGCCGGAACCGTTTATCGAGGCCCTGGACAACGGCGCGCAGGTGGTGCTGGCCGGGCGCAGCAGCGATCCCGCGCCCTGGGCCGCGGCCTGCATCCGCGCCGGCCTGCCGCCGGCCCCGGCCTGGTATGCCGGCAAGATGCTGGAATGCGGCGCCACGCCGTCCATTCCCAAGGGCCATGACTGTCTGTTCGTGACCGTGCGCGAAGACCATATGGAATGCGAGCCGATGAACCCGGCCCGCCGCTGCACGCCGCTCTCGATCGCCAACCACTCGCTGCACGAGAATTCGAGCCCGATTCACCATATCGAGCCGGGCGGCATGCTCGACACCTCCGGCTGCCGCTTCGATGCGGTCAGCGACCGGGCGGTGCGGATTTCCGGCATGACCTGGACGCCTGCCTCGCAATACACGGTCAAGCTGGAGGGGGTGGAACTCGCCGGCTATCGCGCCATCTGCGTCGCCGGCACCCGCGATCCGCTGCTGATCGGGCGGTTGGATAACTTCCTCGAGTCCGTGCGGGCCGAGGTCGCCACCAAGGCGGCGGCCTTCGGGGCCACGCCGGACAGCTACAAATTAGGCTTCCGCGTCTATGGCCGCGACGGCGTCATGGCTGCCCGCGAACCCGTCCGCGACGCCACCCCGCACGAGGTCGGCTTTGTGATCGAGGTCGTGGGCCAGCAGTCGCAGGAAATGGCCAGCGCCGTGCTGGGCGTGGCGCGGGCCAATATGCTGCACACCGATTTCCCCGGCCGCTTGTGCCGTGAGGGCAATATGGCCTTCCCCTTCTCGCCTTCGGACATCGAAGTCGGCCCCGTCTACCGTTTCAGCGTCTACCATGTCGCCGACGTGGCCGATCCGCGTGAGATGTTTCCAATCGAATATGAGATGGTGTGAGATGGCCCTGATCCGCGATGCCGCCCGCGTTTGCAAAAGCAAGAACGCCGGGCCGTTCGAACTGACCATCGATGTGGTGTTCGACGATGCCGTCCTTTTCGACAAGGTGAAGGCGACCGGCGTGCTCTGCCCGGCGCTGTTTGCCCGCCTGTATAACGTGCCGGAAGAGCACGTCTTGTTCACCCCCTACGATGCGGCCTTCGCCTTCAAGGCGACGTTCCCCCGCCTCGTGCCGGCGGGTGAATTTGGGGACACGGATGTCTACGGTTGCCAGCAGCACGCCCCGCTGCTGGACGTCGATCTTCCCATCTGACTAGCGAGAGAACCGCCATGAACCGCCAAATGACGCTGATCGCCTTTTTGCAGGCGCAGAACTGCTCGAACCTGCCGGGTTCGTGGCGCCATCCGTCGTCGATGCTGGATTTTCTGACCCCGGAATATTACCAGCGCATCGCCCGCACGCTGGAAGACGGCAAGATCCACATGGCCTTCTTCGACGACCGCCTGGCGCTGCCCGACCTCTATACCGGCCACCATGCCGAGGCCATCGGCGCCGGCGTGCGCGCGGTGAAGATGGACCCGTCCACCATCATGATGGCGATGGGCATGGCGACGACCAGGCTCGGCCTCGGCACGACCTATTCCACCACCTATTACGAGCCGTACCATGTCGCCCGCGTCTTCGCGACCATGGACCTGATGCTGAAGGGCCGCGCCGCCTGGAACATCGTCACCTCGCTCAACAGCGCCGAGGCCAAGAACTTCGGCCGTGGCGAGCACATGGAGCATGACGCCCGCTACGACCGCGCCGATGAGTTCATGGACGTGGTCATGGGCCATTGGAACACCTGGGAAGACGACGCGCTGATCCTGGACAAGGCCAACAACCGCTTCGCGGACCCAACCAAGGTGCACCGGCTGGATCATGTCGGGCCGTATTTCCAGTCGCGCGGGCCGTTCAGCGTGCCGCGCTCCCCGCAGGGCCATCCGGTGCTGATCCAGGCCGGCCAGTCCGGCCGCGGCCAGGCCTTCGCCGCCAAATGGGCCGAGCTGGTGTTCGTGATTTACCACAGCCTGGAAGAGGGCAAGCGCCAATACGCCGCGTTCAAGGCGGCGGTGGCGGCGGAGGGCCGCGACCCGGCATCGGTAAAAGTCGCCCCCGCCTGCTACGTGATCGTCGGCGGGTCGGAGGCCGAGGCACAGGACAAGCGCGCCATCGTCGAGGCGACGGCCCGTGACGTCGATGCGCTGGTGCTGATCTCCGAAGTGCTGAACTACGACTTCGGCGCCAAGCCGATTGATGAGCCGTTCTCGGATGAGGAACTGGCGGAATTCAGCTGGCATGGGTTCCGCGACCGGGTGGTCAAATACTCCGGCAAGAAGAACCCGACGGTACGCGATTTCATCACCGTCTCCGGCCGCGGCACGATCAAGGAGCACGTGACCTTCTGCGGCACGCCGAAGCAGGTGGCGGATCAGATGGAAGAATGGTTCACCACCCCGGTGTGCGATGGCTTCGTCCTCGCGGCTTCGGCGCTGCCGGGCACGCATGACGACGTGGTGCGGCTGCTGGTGCCGGAACTGCAACATCGTGGCCTGTTCCGGAAAGAATATGCCGGCACGACGTTGCGCGACAATCTCGGCCTGGCGACGCCGCGCGCGGCCGATTGGCACGCACGCCGGAAGGCCGCGCCCCCCCGGGACGCCGTGCAATGAGCGCGCTGCGCAGCCTGCTGTTCGCCCCGGGGAACCATGCCCGCCGGGTCGAAAAGGCGCTGACCTTGCCGGCGGATGGCGTGATCCTCGATCTGGAGGACGCGGTCGCGAATACCGAGAAAGTCTCCACCCGCCCGATCGTGGTGGGGGCGTTCAATGCGCCCCGGCATGGGAAGCTGTTCGTGCGGGTGAACGCGCTGACCACCGATTGGTGCTATGGCGATCTGGTGGCGGTGGTGCAGGCGGGGCTGGACGGGATCATCCTGCCCAAGACCGAAAGCGCCGACGAACTGCGCACCGCCGATTGGGTGATCACCTCGTTGGAGCGCGAACGCGGCCTGAAGCCGGGTGGCATCGACCTGATCCCGATCATCGAAACCGCGCGCGGCATCGCGGCCCTGCCGGCGATCACCGGCGCCGGCACGCGGGCGCGGACGGTGGCGTTCGGGGCCGGGGATTTTACCCTCGACATGGGGATGGTCTGGTCGCGCGACGAAAGCGAGCTGCTGCCGCACCGCGCCGCCTGCGTCGTCGCCTGCCGCGCCGCCGGGATGGAACCGCCGCTCGATACGGTCTGGGCCGATCTAAGGGATGCGGAAGGGTTTGAGCGGTCGGCGCGGCACGCGGCGGCTTTGGGCTTCCAGGGCAAGATGTGCATCCACCCGGATCAGGTGGTGGTGACCAATGCCGCCTTTACCCCCGACGCGGCGACCGTAGCGAAAGCACGCCGGGTGGTGGAAGCCTTCGATGAGGCCGAGAAGAATGGCCTGGCATCGATCCAGTTGGACGGCCAGTTCATCGACTATCCCATCGTGCAGCGCGCCCGGCAGGTCCTGGCCCGAGGAGGCTTCTGATGCTCGACGTCCAGGCGCTGGAGGGCTGCCGCGTCCTCGATATCTCCACCTTCCTGGCCGGGCCGTTCTGCGCCACGCAGCTGGGGGAGTTCGGGGCGGACGTGATCAAGGTCGAACTGCCCGGTGTCGGCGATGCCACGCGCCGCTTCGGCACGATGACGGAGTGCGGCGATTCGCTGCCATGGCTGTCGGAATCGCGTAACAAGCGCTGCATCACCCTCGATCTGCGCAAGCCCGACGGCGTGGCGCTGATCAAGCGGCTGGTCGAGAACGCCGATGTGCTGGTGGAGAACTTCCAGCCCGGCACGATGGAGCGCTGGGGCCTGGGTTGGGACGTCCTGTCGGCCGTGAACCCGCGCCTGATCATGGTGCGCATCTCCGGCTACGGGCAGACCGGGCCCTACAAAGACCGCCCCGGCTTTGGCCGGATCGGCAACGCATTCGGCGGCCTGTCGTTCCTGGCCGGCTACCCCGACCGGGCGCCGGTGACGCCGGGGTCCGCGACCATTCCCGACTACATGGCGGGGATCTACGGCGCCATGGGCACGCTGCTGGCGATGCAGGCGCGGGAGAAGACCGGACGCGGGCAGGTGGTCGATATCGGGTTGTACGAGCCCATTTTCCGCATCCTGGACGAACTCGCCCCGGCGTTTCAGAAAACCGGCTTTGTCCGCCAACGCATGGGGCCGGGCACGGTGAACGTGGTGCCGCACAGCCATTACCCGACCAAAGACGGCCGCTGGATCGCCATCGCCTGCACCAGCGACAAAATCTTCGCCCGTTTGGCCGAAGCGATGGACCGCCCCGACCTGGCGGAACCCGGCAGCTGGGGCCCACTCGCGCATCGGGAGCGGGATCGCGCTTTGGTCGACGAAACCGTGGGCGCCTGGACGTCGTTGTTCGACCGCGCGGACCTCATGCGCAAATGCGAGGAGTCGCAGGTGCCTTGCGGCCCGGTCTATGCGATCGACGAGATTTTCGAAGACCCGCATTACGCCGCCCGCGGCAATATCCTGCATGTACCGGATTCCCGCGTGGGCGAGCTCGCGGTTGCCAATGTCGTGCCGCGGCTGAGCGAAACCCCGGGTTCGGTAAAATGGCTCGGGGACGCTCTTGGGGCGCATAATGATGAGATCTACAAGGGGCGGCTGGGTCTGGATGAGGCCGAGATGGCGCGACTGCGGGCTGCCGGGGTGATCTGATCGTGGCGGCTGGGGGGATGCCTAACCCTCCGGCGGTGCCCCAATCACGATGCGCAGCTGACCCCGCTGCGTCGCGTCGAACACCGCTTCTGGTCGTATCCCGGCCGCGTCCAGCGCGGCTTTGAGCGCCGCGGCCTCCGGCGTTGGGTTCAGCGCGCTGGCATTCTGAATCAG
>CAIUPC010000273.1 GCA_903900905.1 uncultured Acetobacteraceae bacterium | reverse complement strand
GTCGGTGGTGCCCTATGATCTGGAGAGCCTCGCGGTCCTGGATGGCCCGACCTACCGGTCCTATTCCGGCGACAATGCCTCCCCCTGGACGCGGCGGGTCACATCGCGGGTGGAGCGGATGATGCGCTACACCGGCGTGCAGATGGCGCCCGGTGATGGGTTGGCCCCCGCTGAGGCGGAGGGGCTGCTGGTGGTCGCCATGACGCCCTCGCCGGCGGTGGAGGCCGGGTTCAACGCCTGGTACGACGACGAGCATCTGCCGGCTCTGGCCCTGGTGCCGGGGGTGCTGAAGGCGCGGCGGTTCTGTTCGTCCGGTGGTCCCGGCCTGAAATACGTGGCCCTGTATCATCTGACCGGGCCGGAGGTCGTTGACTCCGCCGCCTGGAAGGACGCCGCCGGATCGACCCCCATGCCCGACAATATCCGCGCCGGGATCACCGACCGTCTGCGCCTGGTGTGCCGGCGCTACGTGCGTGGGTAGCGCCCCGGGCGAGCAACTTCCCGGCCTGCCGGCGGCGGCGTTCCATAAGCAGGACGCCGCCCCGGACGCGCTGTTCTATGACTTCCCGCGCTTCGTGACCCATATCGATGACGGGGCGATCGCGGCGGTCACGCAGGCCTATCGGGATCGTCTGCCGGCGGGCGGGGCGATCCTGGACCTCATGAGCAGCTGGGTCAGCCATCTGCCGGAGGACGTGGAATACGGCAGCGTCACCGGCCTCGGCATGAACGCGCAGGAGTTGTCGGCGAACCCCCGCCTGTCTCGCTGGCTGGTGCAGGACCTGAACCAGGACCCGCTGTTGCCGCTGGAGGACGCCAGCTTCGACGGCGCCGGTCTTTGCGTGTCGGTGCAGTATCTGCAGCGCCCGGTGGAGGTGTTCAAGGAGGTCGCGCGCGTCCTGCGGCCGGGGGCGGCGTTCGTGGTCTCGTTCTCCAACCGCTGCTTTCCCACCAAGGCCGTGGCGGTCTGGCAACGTCTGACCGGGCCGGAGCAGCAGGGCCTGATCCGGGCCTATATGCGGGCCGCCGGGTTCGCGGATATCGGGCTGGAGGCGGCGTTGCCGCCGCACGGCGATCCGCTCTGGCTGGTAATCGGCAGCCGGTAGCCGGGGGCCGCCGGCTAAGGCAGCCCCCAATACCCTACGCTCAGGCCGCGGCCAGGCGGTGGAAGCCGCACAGCTTGTTGCCGTCGGGATCGCGCAGATAGGCGAGATACATGACGCCGCCGCGCACGCCCGGCGGATCTTCGATCGAGGTGCCACCCGCGGCGGCGCCGGCGTCGTGCCAGGCCTTGGCCTGCTCCGCGCTGGCCATGATGATGCCGATGGTGCCGCCATTGGCATGCGTCGCGGCCTTGCCATCAATCGGCGGGGTCACCAGGAAGCGGCCGCCATTATGGGCGTAGATCAGGCGGCCCCTGGCGTCCTGCACACCCGGCGCGGCGCCCAGGGCGCCGAAGATGGCGTCGTAGAAGACTTTGGATCGGGCGATATCGTTGCTCCCGACCATGATGTGGCTGAACATGGTAGTCACTCCCAGGTAAAATCGAGCGGGATTATTCTCCGCGCGGGGTCAGCAAAACACGGTTCGCGTGCGGCGGGAAGGGCGGCCGGTTGGGGCGGTTACGCCTTAAGCAGGCGCGCCGCCCAGTCGGCCACCGCGTCGCCGCTGCTGATATCGGGTTGCACCAGGCCGTCGATCATGAAAGTGGGGGAGACGTGGATGCCGTTCTGGCGGGCGTATTTGCTGTGCCATTTGACCTCCCGGTCCAGGTCGGGGATGGCGAAGGCCTCGGCCAGCGGGATGCCGCTATAGGCCTCGATCCGGGCGATGATCTGGTTGGGCGTGGTGTCGAGGTTGGCGCCGCGGCAATGGCGCTCGAACTCAAACTCCTCCCGATGCGCGGCGACGGCGGCCATGACGGCTTTCGCGGCT
>CAIUPC010000272.1 GCA_903900905.1 uncultured Acetobacteraceae bacterium | reverse complement strand
GGCACCCACGCCTTTCTCCTGTCTGACGCTGCAAAGTCGTGGATGCCGACCTCCGTCGGCATGACGGCGTTGGGGCGCTGCCGGTGAGTCAATGTCAACACGGGCTGGTCTTACCCCGCGCTCTTCAACACCATATCCGCCGCCTTCTCCCCGATCATGATCGACGGCGCATTGGTATTCCCCGAGGTCAGCGTCGGCATAATCGACGCATCCGCCACCCGCAGCCCCTCGATCCCATGCACCCGCAGCTGCGCATCCACCACCGCCATCGGATCGGCGCCCATCTTGCAGGTGCCCACCGGGTGATAAGTCGTTTCGGCGGCCCGGCGCACCCAGTCGAGGATCTCGTCATCCGAGGTCTGCGTCGAACCCGGCGCGATCTCGCTGATCTGCAGCGGCGCCAGCGACGGCGCCGTCATGACCGACCGCGCGATCCGCACCGCCCGCACCGTCAGCTCGGCATCAATCGGTGAGGACAGGAAGTTGAAGTTGATCGCCGGCGCCCGCTTCGGGTCGGACGACACGATATGGATATGGCCCTTGCTCTCCGGCCGCATCGGATGCGCGTAGCAGGTCATGCCGGACTGGGCGGAGATCTTCGGCCCTTTCGGCCCCATCTCCGTCAGCATCGGCACCCAGCCGAGCAGCAGGTCCGGCGCCTCCAGCCCCTCCCGCGATTTCACGAAAGCCCGCATCGGGGCGGCCACCGCGCCCAGCATGCCCTGATTGAGGAAGGCCCACTTCATCGCCATCCCCACCATGCCCAACCCGCGCGCCCGGTCGTTCAGCGTGATGCCCTT
Source organism: uncultured Acetobacteraceae bacterium (assembly GCA_903900905.1). Taxonomy (GTDB): domain Bacteria; phylum Pseudomonadota; class Alphaproteobacteria; order Acetobacterales; family Acetobacteraceae; genus Rhodopila. The sequence continues at coordinate 12,384 of CAIUPC010000272.1, read as the reverse complement.
CTTGCCCACCGCCCAGCGGGTGCGCGGCGCGTAGTGGTCGCGCAGATTCTCCCCCACGCCCGGCAAAGCGTGCCGGACCTCGATGCCCAGCCCCTGCAGCCGCTCCGCCTGGCCGATACCGGACAATTCCAGCAACTGAGGGGAGTTAATGGAGCCAGCGCTGATCACCACATCCCGGCCGGAGCGGGCTTCGTGCACCGTCCCGCCGATGGAATAGCGGACCCCGACACAGCGCTTGCCCTCCAGGATCACGCCTTCCGTCAGCGCATCCGTCACGATCCGCAGATTTTGCCGTTTGCGAATCGGATCCAGATAACAAGCGGCAGTGCTCTGCCGCCAGCCATTGGCGATGGTCGCCTGGCTCATGGCGATGCCGTCCTGGGTGGCGCCGTTATAATCGGGGTTGTGGCGGATGCCGACTTCCCCCGCCGCGCGGATCAGCGCCTGGAAGATGGCGTCGCGCGGTTCCGGGTTGGTGACCCGCAGCGGGCCTTCGCGGCCGCGATAGGTGTCGTCGCCCTCGGCCTCGTACCGCTCCATGCGCCGGAAGAAGGGTAGGACGTCGTCGTAGCTCCAGCCATGGTTGCCCATCTGCGCCCAGGTATCGAAGTCCTGCGCCTGGCCGCGCACGAAGGCGAGGCCGTTGATCGAACTGGACCCGCCGAGGATCTTGCCGCGCGGCACCGGGATCTTGCGCCCGTTGGTCGCGGCCTCGGGTTCGGAGGAATAGAGCCAGTTGGCGGCCGGATTGGTCAGCAGCTTGGCATAGCCGATGGGGATGCGGGACCAGGGATTGCTGGCCGGCCCGGCCTCGATCAGCAGCACCTTGTGCCGCGGATCCGCCGACAGCCGATGCGCCACGGGCGCGCCGGCCGAACCGGCGCCAACCACGATGAAGTCGTATGTGTCCATTTCCCCGCGCCTCGTTGGATTATGCTGGCTCATCGTCCCCCGCCGCGCGCACGGCGACAAGATGCGTGGAATAGGAGACTGTGCTGCGGTCGTGCATCCGCACATGCCAGGGGAAGTCCGCCACCTCCGCCACCAGGCGCAATCCCGTGCCACCTTGCGGGCGCAAAAGGGCGCGCAACTGCGGTTCCGCGGCGCCACGCGAGATACCGCGCTGCGAGTGGCCGCCGATCCAGCCGGTGGGGTGGGTGGCCTGGTTCGACCAGTCGTAAGGCGTGGCCAGCACGCCAACGCCACCCGGGCGCAGTATGGTGCCGAACGCGGCCAGCAGGGCGCGGGGATCGGGCACGCAATCCAGCACGTTCATCGCCGACAGCGCCCCAAAGCGGTGCGCCGGGAAGGGCAGGGCCATGGCATTACAGACCCAGAAATCGATCCGCTCCGCCCCTGCATTCGGCACGTCAAAGGCGCGGCGGTCGTAGACCAGGCCGATCCGCCGCCTTGCGTAGGTGATCTCACCGTCGGTCAGAATATGCCGTGCCAGCCGCAGCATGGAGAAATTGAGGTCCATCCCCACCACCAATCCCCCGACCCGGCCCGCCAGCTCAAACGTCGATCGGCCGACCGAACAGCCGATATCGAGGGCGGGGCCATCGCCGAGAGGGGCGGTCAGCAAATCCAGCCCGGCGTTCAGGCAGCGCGCGACCGCGCCGGGCTTTATCGCGGTGCTGGCCTCCTCGGGGTCGAATTCGCCCCAATGATCATGCGCGTAGCTGCTGATGTGGAAGCGGGTGGAGTCAAAGGCACTCGATGGGCCGGCCGCGTCACCGAGCAGCGTCTCCAGCGCGGCGGAAAGGTCGTCACGGGCGGTGATGTGCCAGAGGAAGTCGTTAATGTACTGCGCGACGTCCGGCACGATGATGGGGATGCCGTCGATGACCGGGAATTCCTGCATGCACTGGGCATTCGTGCAATGGAGGATGCCTTCGATGATATCGTCACCGGACCGCCGCTCGACCACGGCCAGCAACAGCGGATGATCGCCAAGCCCGCCAGTGCGGCAGCGCGGGCAGACGGGGCCCAGTTCTTCGAAATGACGGAGGCGCAAGACCGATGCCGCGCCGTTAACCGATGAGCACGGTCGGTTCCCCGGGCCCCATGACCATGCCCATCGGCCCAGGGATCGGCCCGACGCAGGCGGCGTGGGTGGTTTTATCCGTGAGGCGTGCAGCCGGCATGTTACCAATCATCACGGTTGGTGACCCGGGCATGATGATGCCGGGCCCGCCGGGAACACAGCCCGGCAGCATGCAAGGCGCGCTCATGTCGGTCGCGCGCGCGGCGGGCTTGTGCCCGATCATGACGGTGGGGAGGCCTTTGACGAGGGCCAGCGGCATGGGGGGATGCGGGAGGGGTGTTGGCGTCGGCGCAGGCGGGTGCATGGGCGCGTGGCAATGCGGGCCGGTCTGGATGATGTTATCGCCCATGCGGGCGGCTGGGAGACCCATCGCTGCAATTCCTCGGTTCGCGGTGCCGGTATGGTTTTAGGCCGGTTTCATCCGTTCGTCACGTCTCGCACGATAATGTGTTGCCCCGGTCATGGGGCGATTCGAAACCCGTCGGGGGGCAGTGTGATGTCCACGCAGATCACGATGTCGCGCCCAACCACCGGCAGGGGGATTTTCACGACGCCCTCGGGCTCATCCTCGGTGGCCGGGATGCCGCCTTTTTTGAACATCTTGGCCCCGACCTTGCCCGTAGCCAGCACGTCGAACCACAGGTCGAAACCGAGGAAAACAGCGGTAACCTTCTGTGGGTGGCTGGCGATCGCGGCGCCCAGCTCTTTGACGGTCGCCATCAGACGCTCCTGTGTGCGGACGGAGGAACCGCCTGTCTATCGACACGGCAGCGGGATCGCAACGGGCAACAAGGACGGCCGGCTGGCGGCGCCAGCACGGGAATGTTATGATGCGGGTGGTTCAAAAGGGGACGGAATGTCTGCTAGCTTGACGAGACAACGAAACGCTGCGCATCGAAGCGAACCAGATGCGGACGCGACGTGAGTTTCATGAACGGAGACGCAGTAGGACCGTGACCAGCCTTGGATCGACACACCAGGCGCTTTGGAGTCTCCCCCCTCGCACCGGGGCTGATCGCGGCTGGCTGCGCGACGAGGCCGCTTAAGCATGCCCACCTGGACCAGAGCCAACGCGCTTTTGACCATGACATCCCCGCTGGGCGCGGATGTCCTTATCCCGATCGGGCTGTCCGCATATGAGGCGATCAGCACGCCGTTTCAATTTGTTGTTGAAGCGGTCAATCAGCAAGGGACCGTCGATCCCGACGATTTGCTGAATAAGCCGGCTTGCGTGACCTTACAGGCCGCCGGTGAACCGGTCCGCCATTTCCATGGCATCATTCAGAGTGTCACCGCCGGCAATCCGGTCCGCGGCCAGTCCCTGGCCGATTCCTACACAGTCTATCAACTCACCCTGGTTCCGCGCCTATGGTTCATGAGCCAGACGATGGACTGCCGGGTCTATGAGCAGAAATCGGCCGCCGACATCCTCAGCGCGTTGTTCACCGATATTTCCCTGACCGATATCAGTGGCCCGCCGAGCGCGACGGCGCGGCCGTACACGGTCCAGTTCAACGAAACCGACCTGCATTTCGCCACCCGCCTGATGGAAGAGGAAGGCTGGTTCTATTTCTTCCAGCACACCGATAGCGCCCATACCCTGGTCATCGCCAAGGACAATTCCAGCTTCACGGCGGTCCCCAACGCGACCCTCCGGATCGGTGGCGCCAATGCCGCTGAAAATCCGGAAGTCACCGGGTTCACGAAATCGTCGTCCACGGTCATCGGGAAGTGGACGCTCAACGACTACGATCCGGAAAATCCGACGACGGCGCTGAAAAGCGAGCAGCCGACGACATTGAAGACCACCGGCGCCGCGACCCGTGACGCGTTTCGCTGGCCCGCCCTGACCGCGACCGCCGCCACCGTTACGGATCGGGCGGAATTCGAAATGCAGGCGGCGGAAGCGGCTGCCTCGCTGTTTGAAGGCGTCACGTCATTTGGTGCGCTGGTGGCTGGCGGCACGTTCACGCTGTCCAGCCGTCCCGCCAATGACTTCGACGACACCTATGCCCTTCGCGGTGTCACCCATCAGGCGCGCGACGACTCCTGGTTAAACCAGGGCGGGTCGGCAAACTATTCCTGCCAATTCAGCTGTTTCCTCAACAGCGTGAAATGGCGCCAGCCGATGACCACCCGGCGGCCACGGATGGATGGCATCCATACCGGCCTGGTGCTCGGCCCCGACACCGCCGTCGCGGCGGCGATCAAGATGCAGGACGGGGAGGAGATCCACACCGACGATCTCGGCCGCGTCAAAGTCCGCTTCTTCTGGGATACAAGGGGTGAGGCCACCGGCGGCAACGCGGTCTGGGCCCGCGTCGTGCAGCCCTGGGCTGGCAATGGCTGGGGCGCCCAGTTCATCCCCCGCGTCGGGACCGAGGTCGCGGTCAGCTTCGTCGATGGCGACCCCGATCGGCCGATGGTCCTGGGCGGGCTCTATAACGGCGTCGCCGCGCCCATCTATCTGAAAGCGGACAAAACCAAGATCGGCTTTCGCACCCGCTCGACCCTGAAAGGCGCTTCGGGAACGAATTTCAGCGAATTCACGATCGACGACAAAAAAGACTCCGAACTGATCTATTTCCACGCGGAAAAAGACTACACGACGGAGATTGAGAACGATCAGACCCTGAAAGTCGACAACTGCCGCATCGTGACCATCAAAAAGGACGAGACCGTCACGATCGATGGCAAGCAGACGATCACCGTGAAGGGCGATCAGTCGCTGACCGTCTCGGAGGGCGCGCAGTCGATCACCGTGTCGAAGGGCAACCAGACCACCGCGATCTCGCAGGGCAACCAGACCGTAACCGTCGATACCGGTAATATCTCGATCAAGGCCTCCGCGGGTGAGATCACGATCGAAGCGGGGAAAAGTATCACGCTCAAGGTCGGTACCAATACCATGGTCTTTGATTCATCTGGTATTAAGATCGACGGCATGATGGTGAAGGTGACGGGCGCGAACATGGCACAGGTCGCAAGCCCATTGACAACGATCAAAGCTGATGGCGCGCTCACCCTTAAGGGTGGCATCGTGAATATTAACTGACATGTCACAGAGCCTGGCCAAGATCATCGACACCGACCTCACCGCGCTGCGTCCGCGCGTGGGGTTGTCGGCCGTGGCCGTAACGGCTCTCGCGAATTGCACCCTGGTCGCCGACGCGCTGGAACGGCTCGAAGCCGGCGGATTCCTGGTCGAGGCCACCCGCCTCGTCGCACACGCCCTCCCGAAGCGGGAGGCCGTGTGGTGGGCCTGCATGTGCGCAACCCACACCGCCCCCGAAGACCTCGCGGAAATCGATCGTCAGGCGCGCGAAAGCGCGGAAGATTGGGTGCGGCAGCAGACCGATAAACTCCGCCGCCAGGCCATGCGACAGGCGGAAGAAGCCGATTTCACCACCCCCGAAGCCTGGGCCGCCGTCGCCGCATTCTGGAGCGGCGATTCGATGGCGCCCGAAGGCCAGGCCGCCGTCCCGCCCGCGCCGCATCTGTGCGGCACCGCCGTCGCGGGCGCCATCGTCCTGGCGGCCGTGCGCGGCGATCCCCTGCGGCAACCTGCGCGCTTGAAGCGTTTCCTGGAAAGTGGGCGTAATATCGCTGCTGGCGGCCCTGGCCGTCTCCCACCGGAGGAAACATGATGGCAGTGATCGATACATCCACCGCGCTGAGCCCCGTAAACCAGGTCAGCTGACGCCATGGGCCTGGAGTTGACGGTTCTGCGTTGCCCCGACGCGGTGCCACCAGAAGCGCGCCAGGTGTCTGGCGGAGAATTCGCCGTCGGACGCGGCCCCGGTGTCGATTGGGTGCTGCCGGATACCGAGCGCACATTGTCGAAACGCCACTTCGTCGTGGCCTTTCGCTCTGGCGGCTGGCAATTGGCCGATACCAGCACGAACGGCACATTCCTCAACGCCAGTCCGGAACCGCTGGGCGCGGGCGATGTGCGCAACCTCCGTGATGGCGACCGGATTCGTGTCGGCGCCTATGAAATCGAAGCGCGGGTCACCGACGACGCGCAGGCCTATGGCGGGGGTATGCGTTCAGGCTTCGGCGCCGCGCCGCGTGGCGGTGCGGACCCGTTTGGTGATCCGTTCGGCGCGGATCCCATGGCCCCGCCGCCGCCCGCGCATCAACCCTTCGGCGGTGCCGCCCAGCCGAAATACGAACCAGCGCCCATCTTGCCCGATGATTTCGATCTTTTGGGGACCGAACCTCTGGTGCCACCAGGCAACGGGTTTAATACGAGTGCCTTTGCGGCTTCGGTGCAGTCCGATCATTCATCGGTCATGCAGGACGCGTTCCAGCCACCGCGCGGCACCGGACAGCCGCCCGCATCCTTCGGCGGACCCGTCCCACCCGGCAATATTCTGTCCGACGACTGGGCCAATGACCTGCTGGATGGGATCGGCGGCGCGCCGCCACCGTCGCATCCCGAACCCGTGGCGCCTCCGCCTCCGCCGTCTCCGCCGCCCGCACCACCGGTTGAGGCGCTGTGGGAGCCGCCAGCGCCCGCGGTTGAACCCGTGCCACGGCCGCAACCGGCCGCACGCCAGCCCTTGCCGGCGGAGCCCTCACCGTTCGATGAGCCATCGGATATCGCGGGTGGCAATCGTCTGGGGGAGCCAATCGTCTCCCTGCCCGTCAGCCGTGCGGCGCCGCCTGCGCCTGAGCCGGCGGCTTCGATCTTCGACGACCCATTGGATCCCGGCCCGGCGCCATCCCGCCCCGAACCGCCAGAGGCCCGCCAGCCGCTGATCGCACCGGAACCGCCGCCACGCAGGGCACCGCCGCCCCCCCGGATCCCCGAACCCGCGGCGTTGGAACCGGCGGAAAAAGCCGCGCCGTCGCTGCTGCTCGCCTTTCTTGAGGGGGCGGAGATGCCGGATGGGGCGATGAAAGACCCGGAAGGCACGATGCGTCATCTCGGCGCCGCGTTCCGGAGCATGGTGTCCGGCCTGCGCGAAGTCCTGATCGCCCGGGCATCGATCAAGAGCGAGTTCCGCATCGAACAGACGATGATCCGGGCGCGGGGCAACAACCCGCTGAAGTTTTCCGCCGGTGACGATGATGCCCTTTCGGCCCTGCTCGGTTCCGGCCGTCGCGTCGACATGACCCCGGCTGAGGCGGTGACGGACGCGCTGCGCGACATTCGCCTCCATGAGCTGGCATCCATGGCCGCGATGCAGTCCGCGGTCCGGTCGCTGCTGGAGGGGCTGGAGCCGACGAAATTGCGCGCGGCGGCGGATCAGGGCGGCGGTATGACCGTGCTTCCGGCGCAGCGGAAGGCCCGTGCCTGGGATGCGTATGAGGTTCTGTTCAATCAGACCATTCAGGCCTTGAGTGACGATTTCGATAGTGTATTTGGTAAGGCGTTCGCTCGCGCTTACGAACGTGCCATGAGTGATATATCCCAAAGGGAGAGGCGATAATGCGCCGTCGGATGTTAATGCTGTTGCCAGCCGCTCTGCTTCTGAGCCGCTGCGGACCCGAGGTGAAGCCGCCCCCCGTCCTCACCCTGATGATTTCCGGGAGCCCGGACCAGAATCCGGACATCAATGGCGCCACCTCCCCGGTGGCGGTGCGGATCTACCAGCTGACCGGTACCGCGAAATTCGAACGCGGCGATGTGTTCGCGCTGACCGAGCGGGAGCAGCAAACGCTCGGCACGGATGACGTGGGCTCCCAGGAATTCGTCATCGCCCCGAACGAGAAGCGGACGGTGACGATGGAACTGAAACCGCAGGTGCAGGCGATCGGTGTGGTGGCGCTGTACCGTGATGTTGATCGCGCGCAGTGGCGGGCGAATGCCCCCGCGGCGACCAGCGGACCGACGAAAATGACCCTCGAGATCGCGAAATTGGCGATCACCCTCAAACCAGCCAACTGACGATGGTGTGCTCTGCCCGGGATCGTGCGATGATCCCAGGCAGGCGTTTTACAACGCTGATCGCAACCTGACATAACCGCGTTTGGGAGGATTCCGATCCATGAGCTGGACCAACCGCGTCGTCTGGCAGGAGGGTATGTTCCTGCGCACGCAGCACTTCCAGCAACAGGACCGCTGGACAGAGCATCTCGTGCGCGGCCGCGTCCAGGCACTGCGGCCCCACCCCTGGGGGATGATCGAATACGCACTGGACCGCGATTTGCTGGCAACCGGCCGCTTTGCCCTTGCCTCCGGCGCCGGGGTGTTTGAGGACGGCACGCCCTTCGTGTTGCCGGGCGAAGCCGACCACCCGCCGCCCGTGGATATGCCCGATAATGCGCGCAACCTGCTGGTCTATCTCGCGCTGCCCATCCGCCAGGCCGGCGGGGTCGAGGTGGCCGACGCCGCGACCGAAGGCCGCTACGGTGCCAAGGCCTTCGAGGCATACGACACCCAATCAGCATCGCCCACGCCCGCCGAATTGACCGTCGGCCGGCTGCGCATGCGCTATCTGCTCGAAACCGAAGAGCGCACCGGCTATCTCTGCATCCCCCTCGCCCGCGTCACCGAAGTGACGGCCGATAGGCGGATCGTCCTGGATGAACGCTGGATCGCGCCGGCGCTGGTTTGTTCCGCGGTCGCGCCGCTCTCCGGCTTGCTCTCGGAACTGTCGGGGATGCTCAGCCAGCGCGGGGAGGCATTGGCCGCCCGCATGACCGCGCCCGGCCAGACCGGCGTCGCGCAGGTGGCGGATTTCCTGTTGTTACAGGCGGTCAATGGCTACCAGACATTACTGAGCCATTGGGCCGACGCGGCCAATATCCACCCCGAAGCCCTGTATGCAACCCTGGTGCAGATGGCCGGGGAATTCTCAACCTTCATGGAATCCCGCCGCCCGACCTCCTATCCGGCCTACCGGCACGATGATCTGCAACGGAGCTTTGCCCCGGTCGTGGCCGACTTGCGGCGGGCGCTGTCGACAGTGCTGGAGCAGACCGCGATCGCGGTGCCCCTGCGCGAAGCCCGCCACGGTGTCCGCGTGGGGCCGATCACCGACCGTTCGATCCTGCGGGGTGCGAATTTCGTGCTGACGGTGCAATGTGACATGCCGGCCGAGTCCCTGCGCCGCGGCTTCCCCTCCCAGGTCAAGATCGGCGCGGTCGAGCACATTCGTGAACTCGTGAACGCGGCCTTGCCCGGGATCGCCGTGCGGCCTTTACCCGTCGCGCCCCGGCAATTGCCGTTCTATGCCGGTGCGACCTATTTCGAGTTGGATCGGGCCAGCCCGCACTGGCAGCAAATGCAGAACTCCGGCGGCTTTGCGATCCATGTGGCGGGCGACCTTCCTAATCTCCGGCTGGAGCTGTGGGCGATACGCGGATGAGCGACATCAATCCCTTCGCCGAAGGCGGCGACGACGACAGTGACCGCACGGTCATCCGCCCCGCACCGGGTGGTAAACGCGCTGCGCCGCCGCCCGCGGCAGCCGCCGCGCCACCACCCCGCCCAATGGCAATGGCCCCGGCCATGGTCGCGGATGGTGCGGACACGATCGATTTCAGACTCAACCCGCTGGTCGGGGCGGCGGCTTCGTTGCTCCAGCTGATGGGGCGCATGCGCACCACCTATACGCAGCCGAACGCGCTGGAAGTGAACGCCCACGCCTTGCGCGAAATGCGCGCGTTTGAGCAGGCGGCCCGGGATGCCGGCGTATCCACGGACCACCTCGATAAAGCGCGGTTCGCGCTTTGCGCCAGCCTCGACGACATCGCGCAATCGACGCCTTGGGGCGCGGATGGCGGCTGGGCGTCCCGGCCGTTGGTGCTCAGTTTTCGTGAAGTGCTGCGCAGCGCCCAGGGCGTGCAAAGCGGCGTCGGATTCTTCCGCCTGCTGGAAGAGGTCAAGCAGCATCCCGGTGAAGAACTGGCGGTGCTGGAGCTGATGTATCTCTGCCTGAGCCTGGGTTTCCAGGGTCAGTACCGTGCCTCCCAACGCGGACCGGCGGAATTGGATCGCATCCGGGAGGATGCCTACGCCATCATCGCGCGCCAGCGTCAGGCGCAGGCAATTCCGGAGTTGTCGCCGCATTGGCAAGGTGTGCAGGCCCCTTACAAGCCTGCCCGGGCGGTTATTCCTACCTGGGTGATGGCGGTAACGGCGCTGACCGTCATCGGCGCGCTGTTCGTGTGGTTTTCAACCGGCCTGAACGCGGCATCGGACAGCACGTTTGAGCGGTCATTGGCAGCCCCGATCCCCACCATGCCACAGATTGTCCGCGTCGCCCCCGTTAAGCCGCCGCCGCCGCCACCCGTCGTGGTACCCGAGCCACTCTATATCTTTCTGAAGCCCGAGATTGATCAGGGCCTCGTCAGCGTCTTGGGCGATCGCGCAACGCCAATCGTCCGCATTCGCAACCGTGGGCTGTTCCAATCCGGCAGTGCCACCGTGGCCCCCAATTATATCCGCCTGCTCGAACGAATCGGGGAGGCGCTGAAAGCTGAAAAAGGGCCGGTCCAGGTGATTGGCTATACCGACAACCAACCCATCCACACGGTTCAGTTTCCGTCGAACTTCCAACTCTCGGCGGCACGGGCCGATGCCGCGCGGGCGGTCATCGTAAAAGCCCTGGGCGACCCCGCCCGGGTGCGGGCGGAAGGGCGCGCTGACGCCAATCCGGTCGGCTCGAACGCGACCCCGGAAGGCCGCGACGAGAACCGTCGAATTGAGGTCGTGCTGCGGAGGCAGGATTAAGCTCATGGGTGCCATTCTTCGCTTCCTCATTTCCCGGTGGTTCCTGAGCTTCATCGGGGTCGCGCTGCTGTCGCTGCTCGTCTGGTGGTTCGGACCCTTCCTGGCGTTCCTGGAGGGCTGGATCGCCCGGACCATTGTCATTGTGGTCATGGCGCTGATCTGGGCCGGGACCAACTGGTTCCTCGATCGACGGCGCAAAAAAAACGACGATGCCCTGGTCAAGGGTGTCACGGCCGCGGCACAGGCTGACGCGGCCGCCGCCGCCAATGCCGAAGAAGCCGCCGCGGTGGCGGGAAAATTAACCGCCGCGCTGGCGCTTCTGAAAAAGGCGTCTGGCTCGCGGGGTTACCTCTATGAGCAGCCCTGGTACGCGATCATCGGCCCGCCTGGGGCGGGTAAGACCACGGCGCTGCTGAATGCCGGGCTCAAATTCCCCCTCGCCGCCGAAATGGGCCAAAGCGCGATCGCCGGCGTTGGCGGTACGCGCATGTGCGATTGGTGGTTCACCGAAGACGCCGTCCTGATCGATACCGCTGGCCGTTACACGACCCAGGACAGCGATGCGGCGGTCGATAAAGCGGGGTGGGAGGCGTTTCTTGACCTCCTGCGCCGCACCCGCGCCCGCCAGCCACTGAACGGCGTGATCGTGGCAATCGCGATGTCGGATATCGCGGCGGCCCCGCAGGCTGAACGCCTGTCGCATGCCCGCGCCATTCGGCGCCGCATCAAAGAGCTGACCGATAAGCTCGGCATGCGCATTCCGGTCTACGCTTTGTTCACAAAGGCGGACCTGATCGCCGGCTTTACCGAGTTTTTCGACGATCTTGACCGGGAGCGGCGCGGTCAGGTCTGGGGCATGACCTTCCCGCTGGACAAGTCCGAGACCGGCACGGCCGGCGCCTTTGGTGCTGAATTCGGGCTCCTGCTCGACAGTCTGAACCGCCGCCTGATCGACCGGTTGCAGGCCGAACGCAGCCCCGATCGCCGGATGCTGATCGCGGGTTTTCCGCCCCAGGTCGCCAGCATGCGGGCGCCGCTGGCTGAATTTGTGACCGAGGCTTTCGGCGGCTCCCGCCTCGACCCGGCGCCATTCCTCCGCGGTGTCTACATCGCCTCCGGCACCCAGGAAGGCACCCCGATCGATCGCCTGACGGGTGCGATGGCGCGGAGCTTCGGGATCGATCAACAGCGGATCGCGTCGCTGCGGCCGGAGCAAGGGCGCAGCTATTTCCTCGCCCGCCTGCTGCGGGATGTGATCTTCGGGGAGGCGACGCTCGTCTCCCGCGATCCCGTGGCGGTGCGCCGGACCTGGATGATGCGCGTCGGTGCGGCATCCGCGGCCGTGCTGGTGACCTTGCTGGGCGCGGGTGCCTTGATACAGACTCGTTCCGTCAATCAAACCGCCGTCGCGGAGTCGGATGCTGCCCTGAACGCCTATACGGCGGCGGCTCTGACGCTGAAACTTGATCCGGTGATGGAATCCGATCTGTCCCGCGTTGGGCCGGTGCTGGACAAGGCGCGTGGGCTCCCCTTCGGGCCGGATGCGCCGCCGCCGGCGACGCAATGGTTTCCGGGCCTGTCGCAGGTCGACAAACTCACGGCGGGTGCGAAACAGGTTTACGTGCATGCGCTGGACAACATATTCCTGCCG
>CAIUPC010000271.1 GCA_903900905.1 uncultured Acetobacteraceae bacterium | reverse complement strand
CGTACGATATCCCTGATGATCAACCGCGGCATCGATGGTGGCATGCGGGAGGACCTGACCCTGACCAATCACGGCGGGGCACCGGTTCATCTGACCCTGTCACTGCGGATGGAATCCGATTTCGCCGATATCTTCGAAGCCAAGGCCGCGCGCATACCGGATCGGGGTGAGAACAGCACCGTCTGGTCCCCGCAAACCCAAACCCTGACCTCGACCCATCGTAACCAGGATTTCCTCCGAGCCATCACCGTCACCGTCCAGGGCGCACAGGCGGCCTGGGCGGAGAACGCATTCCGCTTTCACCTCGCTTTGGCCCCAGGCGAGCGATGGGATGCCAGTCTGCTTTATGATCTGAGCGACGGGGTGGAGACGCTGGCGGCCCCTCGCCACCCGGCGGCCGCCACTGACAGCGCCGCCACCTGGCGTCAGTCCGCATTGAAAATCGAGGCTTCGGACCCATCCTTCCACGCCTTCTGCGATCAGGCGGCGGATGATCTCGCGGCGCTGCGCCTCCCGATCAGTGTCGATGGGCAAGAGGTCACCATGCCAGCCGCCGGCTTGCCCTGGTTCGTGGCTCCGTTCGGCCGCGACAGCCTGATCGTGTCCCTGCAGGCAATGCCATTATGGCCGGATTTCGCGCGCGGCAGCCTCGCCGTTCTCGGTCACTATCAGGCGCGGGATTACGACGACCGCCGGGACGCCGAACCGGGCAAGATCATGCATGAGTTGCGCTATGGCGAGTTGGCGCATTTCAAACTTGTGCCGCACACGCCGTACTATGGGACGGCCGATGCCACCGCGCTGTTTCTCATCACCCTCCACGAGGGCTGGAAGGCCACCGGTGACCGCGGCTTGTTGGCGCGCCACATGCCGCGGGCCGAGGCGGCGCTACGTTGGATCGATACCGATGGCGATCCCGACGGAAGCGGGTTTCAGGCCTATCAGATCCGCTCCGCCGGCGGGTACGAGAACATGGCGTGGAAAGATTCCGGGGACGCGATCAACAACCCTGACGGCACCCCGGTGCGCGGCCCGAAGGCGCTGTGCGAATTGCAGGGCTATACCTATGACGCCTGGCTCCGCATGGCCGATATTTTCCTGGCCCTGCACCAGCCCGACCGCGCGGCCACGCTGCGCGGCAAAGCCGCCGCGCTGCGCGAACGGTTCAACGCCATTTTTTGGGACGAGCCGGACGGCTTCTATGCCCTGACCCTGGACGGCGAAAAGCGGCCGGTTTTTTCAGCCGCGTCAAACCCCGGGCATTTGCTGTGGTCAGGAATCGTGCCTATCGAACGGGCGGAGCGGGTGGTACGCCGCCTCATGGCACCGGACATGTTCAGCGGTTGGGGCATCCGCACCCTTTCAGCGGCCCATGCCTGCTACAACCCGCATTCGTATCAGAACGGCTCGGTCTGGCCGCACGATAACAGCCTGATCGCCCTTGGCATGAAACGATATGGCTTTACGCGGGAAGCCGCGACCATTGCCCGGGCGATTGCCGACGCCGCGGGTCACTTTCAGTCTTTCCAGATCCCCGAACTCTATGCCGGCCTACCGCGGGAGAAAATGAGCTTCCCGGTCCGCTACGCCGGGGCTAATGTACCGCAGGGCTGGGCCGCCGGTTCCGCATTCGCCTTGTTGCAAGCTCTGCTCGGCCTCGCGCCGGACGCGCCCAATGACCGCCTTTACGTAGATCCGGCCTTGCCCGATTGGATGCCGGAAATCACCTTACGCGGCCTGCGCTGCGGCACCCGGACCTATGATATCCGCTTTCACCGCGATCAGCCGCCGGCGGTGCTGAATGGGGATCCTGCAGCGGTCGTCGTGGGGGTCAGGCCGGGATCAGCACCGCTTTGACCATCACAGTGGGGTCTCAGCGGTCAGGTGCGCCATGATTGGCCCCGTTACTGGCGTTCCATAACGCACACTTGCGCTCCGCCTACGAAATGTCTAAATTTTATCCTGGATATTCAGGAAAGATATCGGGCCGGCTCCCGGCAGCAACGCCCATTGAGGATCCGTGAACAGCCACCTGGACCGCCTCGTCTCCAACGGTGCTTTCTTAAAGTCATCCCGCTTGCTGTGGGTGGCCTGTAGCGCACTTGTCATGACGGCGATGGTCGGCGCGTGGTTGCTCGCGGCCGAACTACGCCGCGCGGCGCTGGAGGGGTTTCAGCGTGATACCCGCGCCCTTGGCGTTGTGCTGGCGGAGCAGACCGCCCGTTACGTGCAGGTCGTGGACGGTGCCCTGCGACGCATCCAAACCAGCGGCCGCCCGCTTCTGACACCAGGCCGTGACGCCATGCGGGAACGGTTCGGGACGCTGGAGACCCATGCCTTTCTGCGTGACCTCCTGCACAACCTCCCGCAAGCGAACGCCTTTCTGGTACTCGATGCCTCCGGCTCGCTGATCAGCACCTCACGGACTTACCCCGCCCCCGTGATCAGTTCCGCGGATCGGGACTGGTTCCGATATCTGGCGGAGCACCGTTCCTCCGGTATGTTCGTTGGCGTCCCTGCCCGCAGCCGCGCGGTCGGTTCGATCGCGATCTTCATGGCGCGGCGGCTTGAGGCGGCGGACGGTAGCTTCGCGGGCGCCGCCGTCGCGGTACTGGATGTCGGCTATTTTGAGGATTTTTACGCCGCCCTGCGCCTTGGACCGGGGATCGGCGTGTCCATGCTGCGCAGCGACGGCATGGCGCTTGCGCGATATCCCGACCCCATCCCGGAAGGCGGTGATCGTGTCAATGATCGCGCCGCGTGGGATGCGGCGGTTAACCTCGGCGGGCGGACCTACCGATCCGTGACATCGCCCGATGAGTCCGCTTTCATCGTATCCGTCCATCCGCTGCGGGATTATCCGCTGGTGATGAACGTCACTTTGCAGGAAACCATCGCACTCGGCCCCTGGCGGCGTCAGGTCGTTTTGCTGGCGCTTGGGGCTTTGATATCCTCCATCGGCTTCGTCCTGTTGTTTCGCGTCATCGCCCGGCAATTCCGCGAACAACAGGAACAGAACACCGAACTGCACTCCACCGCCCTGGCCTTGCGAGCGGGTGAGGGACGGCTGCGCGCCTACGCCGAACTGGCATCCGATTGGTTTTGGGAACAAGACGAGGCGTTCCGGTTTAACTGGACCTCCTCCACGTCCCCCAGTCAGGTTTTCGGCGGCCAGAGCAGTGTCGGCCTTACACGCTGGGCGCTGGTCGGGGCGGACCCGGCGCACCCGCATTGGGCGAAACATATCGCCGATCTGACGGCACAGCGGCTATTCCGGGATTTCCGCTATGATCGGCGGCGCGATGACGGTACCACGCGTTACGTCAGCATCAGCGGCGCACCAGTCTTCGACAGCTTCGGCCACTTCACGGGCTATCGCGGGACCGGCCGGGATGTGACCGAGGAAGTGCT
>CAIUPC010000270.1 GCA_903900905.1 uncultured Acetobacteraceae bacterium | reverse complement strand
TTTCCACCGGCTCCCGCCAGGCCGCATCGCCGAGGTCCGTGGTCCTGGCGGCAGCATGGTCGAGAATGCGTTGGATGACCGCGGCATCGTTCATCAGGACGGACATGGACTGTTCCTGTACCGATTTATTGTTATCAATGATTCACATGTCCGCCACCATGTGACCCTCGCCAGCGCACCCGCGACGCCATGCGGGGTCAGCGGGTGGAGGGTATGAACACCCTCCACCATCGTCAGGCGCGGTTAGCCCGGCGCCATATTCGGGGTGAATTCGAGCGGCAGGCCTTTATGGCCGGTCAGGCGCTCGCCTTCCTCGTACATCTCATACGCCCGCTTCTTCAGCGCCGGAACCACCGACGCGATCTTGTCCAGGTCCAGATCAGCCGCGATGCCCGGATAGCCCGCACGCTCGATCATCGGCCCGAGCTTCCGGGCTTCGATCACCTCGAACGTCCAGTCCAGCGGATCGTCGATAACCGTCAGGTCCCAGTTGGTGCGATGGTTTTTATTGCGCGGACCATAGTGATAATGCGCATCCTTCCAGAAACAATCGAAGGCGAGGAGTTCGGTTTCCTCGACATAAGTCTTGCCCTTGGACCCGCCGACATCGCCCAGCACATGCAGCGCGAGGCCACCATCGCCGTTGCGCTGGCGCCGCATTTCCAGACCGAAGCGGATATTGCCGGCCTCGAACATATCGGTGCCGCGATTGTGCTTCACGGTGTTGCGCTTGGCGACGAACATTTCCCGGGCGCAGGCCTCAACGTCCGGCAGCACAGCATGAACCGCATGCATGTCGATGGAGTCAGCGATTTCGGGATAGCCGGCCCGCGCGACCATCTGCGGCAGCTTCTTGCCCAGGGTGCGGACGGTCCAGCCAATGGGGTTGCCGTCGATGATCGGGTCCATACGGCAATGCACGCCCATGCCACCGCCGACCCGGCCGGGGGTGGAGAGTTCGGGGTTCTCGGGGCCGTAAACGTAGCCCCGTTCGAGATCGAAGCAGTTGAAGCGCAGCAGCACGGTGGACTTGCCGCCGGCCTCGGCCGCGACTTCGATGGACACGCCCTGGTCGGAATGATCCTCCACATTCGCGTCCCAGAGCTGGTGGCGGACGATGAGGGTCAGCGGCCCGGCGGTGAAATTGGTACCCGGCGATTGCGGCATGTTGGACACTCCTGTTGTTGGGCTTTGTGCGATCCTACGAAGGGGGAACGCGGATCGCAAGCGTCGCGGGAGGCGTAAGCTACCCCCCGTGATCGAGGTTCCCCGCCGCCAGCCGACCAAGCGCGTTGTAGATCTTGCGGTCGATCACAATACCCTCCCGCATCAGGCGCTCACGGGTCTTATAGGCCCGTTCCCCGGGGATACGGATTTCGCTCACCCCCTCCTGCCGCGGCGTGGCCTTCACCGCCGCGATCCGCGCCGAAACCTCCCGCCGGTAATCATCGATCGGCAGGAACACATCCGGCTTGAAAGCAATGAACAGATAGCCGCTCATCTCCCCCGGCGGCCGCGCGCCAGAGGCCAGCACGCCCAACGCATCCATGGCCAAGGCCAGGCCGAAGCCCTTGTAGCCGCCCTCGGTCCCGCCGAATGGCAGCAATGTGCCTGCCCGCGCCGCCTTCGCATCCGTCGTCGGCCGGCCATCCGGGCCCAGCGCCACCCCCTCCGGGATCGGCGTGCCGATCCGGGCGCGGAATTGAAGGTCTGTTGCCATGAAGGCGGAGGTGCCCATGTCGATCACCAGCGGCTCCCCCCCGGTCGGGAATCCGAACGCGATCGGATTGGTGCCAAGCGCTTTGGCCGCGCCGCCGAAGGGGGCCACCGCGGCCGGGGCGGCGACGGTATGGATGCCGACAAGCCCGGCGCGGGCGATGGTTTCGCAGTAATAGGCGCTGCGCCCGGTCATCCAACTGTTGCCCAGACAGACGATCGCCAGCCCATGCGTCTCGGCCCGCGCGATTGTCGCCTGGGTGGCGCGATAGGCCGCGACCATGCCGGTATTGTTGCCGCCATCCAGCACCGCCATCGCCCCTGCCTCCCGCAGCACCGCGATCGGTTGGCGCGGCTGGCGGAAATGCGGGTCATCGATGACGTTCAGCAGTTTCGGCAGGCCGGAATACTCGTAGCCGCACAAAGCCGCGTCGAGGACGTGATCCGTCAGTGCCCAGGCATCATCGGCGTCATAGCCGGCGCCGCGCATCGCGGCCTCCCCCAAAGCGCGGGCCTCGGCCACCGTCAGAGGAATGCGGTCTTCGGTGGTCATGATCGTGTCCTTCAGAAGGTGATGACGAGGCGGCCGCGGGTGCCGCCGGCCTCCAGGCGCTGATGGGCTTCCCAGGCCTGCTCCGGCGTGAAAGTCGCGGCGACGCGCAAGGTCAGGATGCCGGCTTCGACCTGGGCGCGGAGTTGGTCGAGTTTCTCGTATTCGCAGTCATAGCCGCGCACGAAGGTGGTGGTGAAGCGGATGCCGCGCTGCGGTTCGCCGGTGAAGCCGCGCACGGAGGTGAAGGCGCCACCGTCCTTCACCGCCGCGATCACGCGTTCATTCAGCACCGCGCCATCGGCCAGGCCGTCGACACCATCGGGGAAATGGGCACGGATGCGCTCCGCCACGTCGTTGCCGCGGCGCACCACGATATCGGCGCCGAGGGATTTCACCAGCGCTTCATCAGCTTCGGAAGCATCGGCGATGACCGTCAGCCCCTCATTCCTGGCGAGTTGGATGACATAGCCGCCATAGGCCCCGGCCGCGCCCGTAACCGCCAGCGCCTGACCGGGGCGAAGGCCCAGCAGATCAAGCGACATGCGCGCCGTCAGCCCGTTCATCGGCAGCGTGCAGGCAGTCATCGGCGTGGTGCCCGCGGGGGCCGGCACCACGGCCCGGGCCTGGAGCACGATCTGCGACCGGTAACCGCCATGGCTGGCTTTCGGAACCACCATGGCGATGACGGAGTCTCCCACTTTGACCCCGGTCGTGACCCCGGCGCCGACTTCATAGACTAGTCCGGCGACATCCATGCCCGGCACATAAGGCGGCGGGTCCAGCTTCTGCTGTTCGGCGCGGGAACCGTTGCGCGCCATCAGATCGGTCGGGTTGACGCAGGCGGCATGGACCCGGATGCGCACTTCTCCAGGCCCGGCATGGGTTTCCGGCAGGTCAACGACCTGCAAGACCTCGGGTCCCCCGTGAACCCTCAATCCGACCGCGCGCATGGTGTCCGCCTACCGTTTTTTGACCGGCGGAGTTGGATTGCAGGCGAGAGGCGCTGTCAACGGTGTGCCCTCACTGCCAGGGTGA
>CAIUPC010000269.1 GCA_903900905.1 uncultured Acetobacteraceae bacterium | reverse complement strand
GTTGGTAATCCCGATATTCGTCACCCCCGCCTGCACCGTCGCCACCCGGTCGGCGTAGTCAATATCCAGGATGCGGTTCATCCGCATGAGGCCAACGACCACCGCGTCCTCCATCGGCAGCGCCCCGCCGGACAGGGACGTGCCCGCCCCGCGCGGCACGACGCGGACGCCGTTCTGATGGCAGAAGCGCAGGATGTCCGCCACCTGCTCTGTCGTTTCCGGCAGCACCACCGCCATCGGCATCTGCCGGTAGGCTGACAGGCCGTCGGTCTCATAGGGCTTGAGGCGAACCGTATCAGAAATCAGGCCGGAGTCCGGCAGCAGGGGCCGCAGGCCCGCGACAATGGCGTCACGGCGGGCGAGAACGTCGGTCTTGGGCACTGGCAGGCGGATCATGGCACATCTCCGTTACCCGCGAAGATGGCGTGCCGGCCGCGGCGGGGCAAGCGCTTCGTCAGGCCCCGCCGTTTCCTTTTGCCGCGTCCTTACGCAACTGCCGCGCCCGCAGCGGTTTCAGGATGAAAAACGCCATGATGGCGACCACCAGCGCCGCATTGCCGGCGACGGCGAACACCGTCTCCCACCGCCCGGTGGAGGTCTGGAGGACATTGGCGAACGGCACCAGCAGCGCCGAGGTCCCCTTGGCGGTGTACAGGAAGCTGGTATTGGCGGAGGCGTATTTGGGGCCAAACGTATCGGTGCACAGGGAGGGAAACAGACTGAAAATCTCCCCCCAGGTAAAGAAGATCAACCCGGCGCAAATTGCGAACATCCACGGCGATCGGCCGGCGAAGGTCAGCAGCGCGTAGGCGCAGAAACTGGCGGTGAACGCCAGGGCCATCGTGTTCTCCCGCCCAAGCCGATCGGAAATGGCGCCGAAGAACGGCCGTGCCAGACCGTTCATGATGTTGTTCGTTACTAGCGTCAGGCTCAAAACAGAGACACCGAACAAAATTTCCATGTCCGCGATTCCGAAATCCTTCGCAATCGGCGCCAGCTGCGCGGTCGCCATCAGGCCCGTGGCGGCGTCCAGCACGAACATGAAATACATCACCCAGAACAGCGGCGTGGCGAGCATTTCGAGGCTGGTGTAGCTCCGTAGGCTCTGTTTCATCCTGATCTGGACTGCTGCCGGGGCCGCCATCACACGATCGGGACCGTGCAAAACCAAAGCCACCAACAGCAAGATCAGGCCCTGGCCGATCCCGAACCAGAGGAAGGCGGCGTTGTAGCCATAGGTGGAGATGACCCAGCGGATGGGCACGACGGTCAGCGCCGCACCGGCGCCGAAGCCGGCCGCGGTGCATCCCACCGCCAGACCGCGCCTGTCCGGAAACCATTTCACTGCATTTCCGACACAGGTCGCATAAATTCCACCCGCCCCCAGGCCGGAGACCGCGGCGCCCGTATATAAAAGTGGCAAAGTATCGGCAAATGCATTCACCACCCAACCAAGCCCGACCATGCTGCCACCCAGCAGCAGCATCAGGCGGGGCCCTTTAATCGGGCCGAGCTTGTCGACCGCATAACCGGCGAAGGGCGTGATCCAGGTTTCCGTCGCGATGAAAATGGTAAAAGCCCACTGAATATCAGCAGTCTTCCATCCATGCGCCTCCCGCATCGGGCCCACGAACAGGGTCCAGGCATATTGCAGGTTGGCGATCAGGATCATACTCAACACGCCCAACCCCAGTTGGAGCCAGCGGTGAGAGGGCACTGATCCCGCTTCAACGGTTGTCGACATTTTGTCTCCCGGACGCATTAAATGTTACAAACGACGCACGCCAGCCAGATTATCGCGTGATTCCGTCACGTTCTAAACAACCTGATTCCGCAGCGCATCCTGTCCCTGCCACAAAATGCCGAGGTTTTCCAGCAGGATCGCGATGACGTTATTTTCATATTGCGTCGTCTCACCCGCGGTATGCGGCGTGACCAGCACCTGCGGCATCGCCCAAAGCGGAGAATCCGCAGTCAGCGGCTCAGGATCGGCGCAATCGAGCGCTGCCCCGGCGATGCCGCCGCCAGACAGGCAAGCAATCAGGTCCGTCTCGTTAACACAACCACCGCGCGCGACATTTATCAAATATGCCGATGATTTCATCTGTGCCAAAGATTTGGCGTTGATCACATGCTGTGTCTCGGCGGTCAGCGGACATGTCAAAGCAACAAAATCGGCTTTTGGCAAATGCGCTGCCAGCGCGTCCAGCCCATACACCGCGTCGGCGGCCCCCGCACCGGCGCCGGGATCGCGGCGAAAGCCGATGACCGTCATATCGAAGGCCTTGGCAATCTGCGCCAGGCGCCCGCCGATACGGCCCAGACCGATAATCAGCAGCGTCTTGCCGCCGAGTTCATCCTCCCGCCGCGTCAGATCGCCGATCATGCCGCGCCAGTGGCGGCTGGCCTGGTTGTCGCGGGCCTCGGGCAGGCGCCGGGCCATCGCCAGGATCAGGCTGATGGCATGCTCCGCCACCGCGCGGGCGTTGACCCCGGCGGCACTGGCCAGGCGGATGCCCTTTTCGGCCAAAGCGGGCTTATCATACTGATCCGTGCCGGAGCTGATGGATTGGATGAATTTCAGCCGGCTGGCGGTGGTGATCAGACCGTTATGCCACATGCCGGAGGCGACGATGACGTCGGCCTCCTGCGCCCGGCGGTCCAGTTCGGCGCGATCCCGGACCTCAAAACTGGCGATGCCGGTGTTCAGGGCATCGAAGCAGGTTGTCATCTGATAGGCCGCATGGGCGAAGCAGATGGTCAATTTGTCACGTGGTGGGATCACGGAACGCCTCCTGACATTTGACCCACACCATGAGGCAATTGGACACAGATACCAAGGGGGGTGCCGAACGGAGATGAACTTGCTAATCTCGCCGCAATCAAATGAGGAAACCGGCCATGGACGCACCATCCTTCGATTACGCCAGGCTCTACAGCGACGGCCTGCCCGATCCCGTGGGCAAATGGGCACCCTTCCCGCCGTACTATTTTATCGGCGGCAACAATGACCCCGAGCAGGTGCCGGTCGAGGGATTGATCGAGGCCGCGACCTCGGTCCTGCGCCGCGAAGGCTCCAAGCTGGCGATCTACAATCTGGGTCTCGGCCCGCAGGGCTATCCGGGCCTCCGCCAATTCGTGGCGGACCGGGCCAACCGGATCCGTGGCTTCTCCGTCGGCATCGACGATGTGATGATCACCACCGGTTC